>CANSYV010000040.1 GCA_947651335.1 uncultured Lachnospiraceae bacterium | reverse complement strand
GTACCGCCCGTGTATGAATCCGTACTGATCAAGTGCAGAGAATACATTCTTTGAATTTAGGTGGTACCACGGATATCTATTCGCCCTAAGCCAATCAGGCTTAGGGCTTTTTGGATTTAAAGGAGGACATTGTATGAACCAAATCAAAGGAACTGATTTACTTGTAAAAGCATTGAAAGAAGAAGGGGTAGACATCCTCTTCGGCTACCCGGGCGGACAGGCCATTGACCTGTTTAATTCCCTTTACGGACAAAACGATATTGAAGTTGTTCTGCCCCGCCATGAACAGGCTCTGGTCCACGCCGCGGACGGCTATGCCCGTTCCACCGGAAAAGTAGGGGTGTGCATGGTGACCAGCGGCCCGGGGGCTACCAATCTGGTGACCGGGATTGCCACTGCCAATTATGACAGTGTTCCCCTGGTGTGCATCACCGGGCAGGTGCCCACCAATCTCATTGGAAATGATGCCTTTCAGGAAGTGGACATTGTGGGAATCACCCGCAGTATCTGCAAACATTCCGTCACAGTCAGAGACAGGGAGGACCTGGGAAGAATCATCAAAGAAGCTTTCTACATTGCCCGCACCGGGAAACCCGGGCCTGTGGTAGTGGATATTCCCAAGGATATCCAGCAGGCTCTGGGCTCCGATGAATACCCTTCTCAGGTAAACATCCGCAGCTACAAGCCCAGCACCGGAGTCCACGAAGGCCAGCTGAAAAAGGCTGTGAAAATCCTAAACGCCGCCAAACGTCCCGTATTTCTGCTGGGGGGAGGGGTGAAAATCGCCCACGCCCAGGAGGCCATGACCAAACTGGCTCAGCAGACCCAGGTGCCTGTGATCACCACCATTATGGGCAAAGGCGCCATCCCCACTGACCACCCGCTGTATGTGGGCAACATTGGAATCCACGGCAATTATGCTTCCAATACAGCCATCAGCCAATGTGATGTACTGTTTTCCATCGGCACCCGGTTCAATGACAGAATCACAGGAAAAATCAGTGAATTTGCCAAGAACGCGTCCATCATCCATATTGACATTGACACGGCGTCCATTTCCAGAAACATTGTGGTGGACATTCCCATTGTGGCGGATGCCAATGTGGCCATCACAAAAATGCTGGAATACACAAAGCCGCTGGATACCAAGGACTGGCTGGCCTCCATTCAGGAGTGGAAAGACAAATACCCCATCCAGATGAACCGCTATCCGGGACTGAACCCGGAGAAAATCATCTGCAAGATCAATGAGATGTTCCCGGACGCCATTGTATCCACTGATGTGGGGCAGAACCAGCTGTGGGCCACCCAGTTTCTCTCCCTCACCGGAAAGAAACAGCTTCTCACCTCCGGCGGCCTGGGCACCATGGGTTACGGCCTCCCCGCCGCTATCGGTGCCAAACTGGGCAATCCCTCCCAGCCGGTAATCGCCATCTCCGGCGACGGAGGATTCCAGATGAATCTCCAGGAGATGGCCACAGCCATCTGCATGGAGCTGCCGGTGATTGTCTGCATCCTGAATAATTCCTGGCTGGGAAATGTGCGCCAGTGGCAGGAAATGTTCTTTGACAAACGCTATTCCGCCACCTGCCTGCGCTACCGCAGAGGCTGCATCCACGACTGCAAGAACCCGGATAAATGCTGCCCGCCCTACACTCCGGACTTTGTAAAACTGGCAGAGAGCTACGGCGCTCTGGGCATCCGGGTAGAGAAAGAAGAAGACCTGGAAGCCGCCTTTGCCGCAGCCGGAAAAGAGACGAAACGTCCCACTGTCATTGAGTTTCTCATTGACCCGGAAGCAAACGTATCACCGATGGTACCCACAGGAAAACCATTAAGCGAAATGGTAATGGATTGTTAGGAGGAGAAAAAATCATGAAAAAACGTTGGATTTCCCTGTTTGTGGAAAATGAAGTGGGTGTGTTAGCCAAAATCGCCGGCCTTTTTTCCGGAAAATCATATAATCTCCAGTCACTCACTGTGGGAGAGACCGAAGACCCTACGGTTTCCCGCATGACCATCAGCTTAATCGGCGATGATGTGACTTTCGAACAGATTAAAAAGCAGTTAAACCGCAGCGTGGGCATTATCAAAGTCATTGATTTTACCGATACGCCCATACACATGAAAGAAATCCTATTTATCAAAGTAAAGGGCTGTTCCCATGTGGAAAAGGAAGAAGTCTTCCGTATCGCCCAGGTATTCGGCATACAGGTAACTGATTACGGTAAGAACTGCATCCTGCTGGAATCCACTCAGACTGAAGCCAGAAACAACGACATTATCCACCTTCTCAACCAGAGTTTCAGCGGACGTCTGGAAGTGGTCCGGGGAGGAAGCGTGGCTGTGGAAGCTATCAGCATCCAGGAGCGTTAGGCACCAGAAAGGAGCACATCTATGAAACATGCCAACGATCTGCGGCAGTTACTTGGCCAGATTGACCATAAAAGTTATCCGGCATACAAAGATACCCGCGGGAGCTACCGCTTCCCCGGGTACATCTTAAATATCGACCATGTGCAGGGGGACCCTTTTGCCTCCCCCTCAAAAGTGAGCATCTCTGTGGCCGGCCAGGAGGCGGGATTTCCCGCTGACACCTATGACCAGCCCCACAAGCGCATTGCCCTCCAGGACCACATTCTGCGCCTGTTCTCCCGTGCCCTGAATCAGTACAGCTTCAAGGCCAGGGGTTCCGGCAAAAGCGGCCTCATCAGCGTCAGCCGCTGCGGACAGGAGATTCTGGAGCGCACCGCCTGCCAGATTAATCCCAAAAACGGCGATTTATTAGTCCGCATGGAAGTGGGCTTCCCCGCGGACGGCCGCCGCATTAATTCCAGGGAGCTGGTAAAAATCCTGTTTGATTTCCTGCCGGAGTGCATCCCTTCCAGCCTGTTTTACAAACATCTGGACCCTAAGAAAGTCCAGAAAGTCAAGGAGCTCAGCGAAGACCAGCATTACATCCGCCAGCAGCTCACCCAGCGCCGTCTCACTGCTTTTGTGGCAAATGGAACCATCCTGCCCAGGGAGAGCGGCGTATCCGCCCGCCCCATGAAAAACGCAGTCCCCTTCCAGTCTCCGGCTTCCCTGGAAATCACCCTGGACCTGCCAAACCACGGCCCCATATCCGGCATGGGAATCCCCCAGGGAATCACACTGATTGTAGGCGGCGGTTATCACGGAAAGTCCACACTGCTGAAGGCTCTGGAGCTGGGGGTCTATAACCATATCGCCGGGGACGGAAGAGAATACGTGGCTACTGACATCACTGCCGTGAAAATCCGGGCAGAGGATGGCCGCAGCATTAAGAAAGCGGATATCTCCATGTTCATCAACAATCTGCCCAACAACCGGGACACCAAAGCATTCTCCACAGAAGACGCCAGCGGAAGCACCTCTCAGGCCGCCAATGTGGTGGAGAGCATGGAGGCAGGCACCCGGCTGTTCCTCATCGACGAGGACACCTGCGCCACCAACTTCATGGTGAGAGACGACCTGATGCAGCGGGTAGTCCACCGGAACCAGGAGCCCATTACCCCATTCATCGAACGGGTGCGCCAGATCTACCAGGAACAGGGGATCTCCTCCGTGATCGTGGCGGGAAGCTCCGGTTCCTACTTCCATGTGGCGGACACCATTTTGCAGATGAACCAGTACAAACCTTATGATATCACCCAGCTGGCCAAGCAGGAAGCCCAGGCATTCCCCCTCACCTGTGAGGACGCCCCGCCCGCTGCTCCGCCTCACAGCGTCCGCTGTCCCCGTCAGGGAAGCGCATTTAAAAAGAACGAGCGGATTAAATTAAAAACCATGGGAAAAGACGCGTTTTCCATAAACAAGGAAACTGTAGACCTGCGCTATGTGGAACAGCTGGTGGACAACGAGCAGACTACCGCGCTGGCTTACCTGCTGAAATATATGGAGCTTCACTGTTTCAATGGGCGCACGGAATTGAAAGATATGATTCAGAAATTGTCTGAGCAGATTCAGGAGAAGGGGTTGGTTTCTATCAATGAGGGGGCCTATTTGTCCTCCAACCTGGCCATGCCCCGGCCCCAGGAGATATTTGCCTGCGTGAACCGTTACCGGGGGCTTGTGTTGTAGGGAATGATCGGATGCTCCAGTACACCGTTTCATAGATACTCGGATACTAAGTGCCTGATATTTGTGTCAGTGCAAGGCGGCGGACGAGGCGGTGCGGCAGCATCGTCGATTGACGATAAGCGTCCTAAATCTAAAGGCTTGTATGTTATCACTGACATACAAGCCTTTAGATTAGGGGTACATTTTCCTTATTGTATCAACATCACTTTCATCACAGTACAATTTATCTGCAATTTCTTTATTTGTTAAAGCCGGTTCATCCTTCAATACCGTAAAAATTCTACCGACTAACTGCAGGGTTTTATGCCGGCCTTCCTCTATCCCTTTTTCTATCCCCTTTTCCATACCTTCCTCCATACCTTCTTCATATAACATCCGCCCTACTTTTGTCATATCTAATAACCTCCTTATGGTTCCTGCACTTTCCTCACTGATAAATTTGTCCGTACTCACCAGCAGGCCGGTCAGAACAAATATCTGATCGGACTCCTGCTGGATTCGTTTGGCAAGCCGGATTATCTGTTCTATGCGTTCCTGTTTTCTTTTCACCCCTCTGGCCGCAAGCGGCAGGATTACCAGCTGCATCAGCTCCTGTTCAGTAAGTTTTCCGCCATTCTCAATTTTATGTACCGCAGCCTGGTAAATCTCTTCCTCTGGAAGTTCTGCTATAAATACCTGTTCCATTCGAAGCGTCATGCACGGCATCTCAAATACACTCTGCGCACGCAGGACATCTCCCGTATAAATTACAATCAGCCGGATATCCGGTATTTTCCTTGTATCTTTATAGAAGCGTTCCATTACCCTGCCGATATAATTTACATATTTAATCCGGTTTTTTATGCTGTTTTCTGATTCGTAATCCACTGCTGCCAGTGTGCCGTCCTCCAGCAGGAACAGATTGTCCATATGCTTTTCATTTGCCGCCACGCTTGGCAGATTAGTTGGAAGCACCTGCTTAATGCGCGGCAGTTTTAGCCCGTATGCTTCAAAGGATTTTTCTTTGTAAGTTTCGCTAAACAGCTTAAACTCTATATCTTTATTCTGGTATACAATTCCCTCTGACAAAACATCTCCTCCTTTTTTTCATTATAGCATTAGTCTGATCTTTCCGCAATCGGAGACGGGTAAATAGCAAACCAGCCGTCTGCTTTCCCAGAAGCACGACGGCTGGTCTTTTGCCTATCATTTGCCATTTGTATTGTCCCTGGCATCTTCTATTTATTTTGAAGTCTCAACATCAAAATAATCTTTTAGATTATCAGGTGTAACGTCAAAAATCTCCATATAAGATGTATCATCGATGCTGTCATAACCCTCTGTATAGAAAGCCTGGCATACGTCTGCCATTTTTTCACCAAGCACGCCAAAGCTTACGTAAACCGCATAGTCCACAAACCCCTCAGCCATCAAATCAACATCCCAGGTTCCTGATACAATCCATCCATTGATTTTAACCTGCTCTGTCATATCAGCCGCTTTCAGAACTTCGATTGCCCCTTGGGCCATTTTATTGTCTTGTGTCACAATCCAGTCAATATCTGCTCCATATGCCTGAATCCAATCTTCTGTAACCTGCATGGCCCCCTCGGCAGTCCAATCAACATTTTGCGATGCCAATAGTTTTAAATCATCCCTTTCCTCAAGTGCCGCAAGAAACCCTTCCTCTCTAAGTAATGTGGCTTCACGTCCGGCAGCCCCTTCTATATAGCAGATACCGGCCCCCTTTTCCGCATGATCAACAAGATACTTTCCCTGTGCATACCCGGTATCATATTCATTAAACCCCACAAACTTATAATCTCCTTCTTCCGATTCTGTCGCAGCCATAAAGACTGGAACCCCCGCTTCATTACAAGCCTTAACTGCTGCCGAATTCCCTGCTGTGTCTACGCCGATGATAAACATTGCATCAATCCCTTTTGTAAGTAATGCTTCCACATTGCTGGTCTGCTTATCAATATTTGAATCCGAATCTACCCATTCAACAGTCACATTGGCACCGGCCTTTTTTGCGAATTCATCTGACTCAACGATTTCAGCCATTGTATTACATGCATTAAAGCAGCTTTCATCTGAATCCGCCAGATTACTTAATCCTATGCGGAATTTTTTCCCTTCTTCCTCACCGGAATCTTCATTCTCCTGGGCTGACCCGCTATCTGATGAAGAATTCTGACTGCTTCCACATCCTGTAAAAGTCCCCGCTGTTACTATTACCGCCAATACCATTAACAAAATTTTACCTTTCATCGTTTTCCTCCCAAATTCCAGGCAATTGCCAAACGCCCATTTCATGACTCCCGAAAGCAGTCTCCCAATTACCTGATTCCTGACCTGTTACCGCTTCCCATTGTTCCGCACTTTTACATCAATAATTACCGCAAGCGCAATAATAACTCCCTTCACAATCTGCTGGAAATACGCACTCACATTCAACAGGGTCATAATATTGATCAAAAACCCCACAAACAATGCTCCGGCAATCGTTCCATGAATATTTCCAATACCGCCGTTCATGCTTGTCCCACCAATAATAACCGCTGTTATGGCGTCAAACTCCAGCTGTTCACCGCCAGTGGGCTGGCCGGAATTCACCCGTCCCATAAGCACAACCCCGCCAAGCCCGGAAAGCAGGCCGGCAATTGTAAAGCACCTTGTCACTACAGCATTTACCTTAATGCCAGATGCCTTTGCGGCAGTTTTATTGCCTCCAACTGCATAAATATGCCGTCCAAATCTCATCTTATTCAGCATAAACCCAACAAGTATCAATATGACAATCCAGATAATGATTGGTGCCGGAACCGGGCCCACACGCCCCTGCCCAAACCAGGTAAAATTCCCTAGTTTTGAAATGGGACGGGCTTTTGTAATCATCAAAATCGCTCCCCTGGCCGCCTGCTGTGTGGCAAGGGTCATGATAAATGAGGGTATCCCACATTTTGTTATGATCATCCCATTCACAAAACCCAGCGCAGCCCCTATCACAAGTCCTGTTAACAATGCCAAAATCATGTTACCGGAAGCTGTCTGCACCATTGCCGCAAAGCAGCCGGCAAAAGCTGCCACTGATCCAGGCGACAAATCCACTTCTCCACATAAGAGTACCAGCTGTGCCCCACATGCAACAATACCAATGGTTACATTCTGCCGGATCACATTCATAATATTACTTGCCGACAAAAAGGCTGGACTGATAACCGCCGAGATAATCATTGTGACCGCCAGAATGATAAAAATCCCAAACTTCTCATATATCTCAACAATACTTAATCTCTTTTTACTCATTCTCAAATCCTTTCACAGCCAGCGTCATGATCTCCTCCTGGGTGAATTCCCCGCTCATCAGCCCGCCGGTAATTTTCCCATTTGACATGACAACGATTCTGTCACACATTCCAATTAATTCCGGCATTTCAGAAGATATCATAACAATGGCGACGCCCTGTTTTGCAAGATCACATATAATCTTATATATTTCGTACTTTGCCCCTACATCAATTCCTCTGGTGGGTTCATCAAGTATCAGCACTTCCGGATTATGAAGAAGCCATTTTGCTATTACAATCTTCTGCTGGTTTCCCCCGCTCAGTGTATCTGCAATGGTCTTTTCCGACGGCGTTTTTATTGCCAGTTTTAAAATCATATTCTCCGCATCTTCCTTCAGCCGTTTATCATCAATATAAAACCGCTTTTTATACTTGGTGAGATTGGGCAGCGCTATATTTTCCGCGACTGATCTTATAAGCACAAGGCCCTCGCCTTTCCTGTCTTCAGAGACCATCATGATCCCTCTATTGATCATTTCATCCACGCCTTTTGCTTTCAGACATTCCCCTTTATACTCAATTTCCCCACTGTCATAATCGTCCAGCCCGAACAAAGCTCTCATCGTCTCTGTCCGCCCAGCTCCTACCAGGCCCGCCATCCCCAGAATTTCTCCACGTTTTATATCAAGAAAAACATTCTCAAATTTTTTCCCTGTCAGTCCTTTTAATCTTAAGATGGTTTCCCCACTGACATTGCTTCTGGGCGGGTATATTTCCGTAAGCTCCCTGCCAACCATCTTGGCGATAATCTGCGCTTTTGTGAGATCCTGGACTTTATGTGTGGATATTACCTTCCCATCCCTCAAAATAGTAGCCTCATCGCCGATCTCAAAGATTTCATCCATTTTGTGGGTAATGTAAATTATCCCGATTCCCGCCTCTTTCAATTTTCTGATCTGTTCAAATAATACCGCCGCTTCAGACTCAGTGATTGATGAGGTAGGTTCATCCATAATCATAATTTTCGCATTTTTAGATATGGCTTTCATCATTTCAACAATCTGCATATCGGAAACCGTAAGCGTCCGCATCTTTGCTTTCGGATTGTAACTAAACCCCAGCCGGCCAATCAATTGTTCCGCTTCCGCATACATTGTCTTCCAATCAACAAACAGGGATTCTGTTCCCAGAAAAATATTTTCAGCAATGGACATATCCAGTACAGGACTTAATTCCTGATGAATCGTGGCAATCCCCATATCCATCATATGTTTAGGGGTGTGTATTTCTACTTTTTCCCCATCCACATACAGTTCTCCCTCATCCGCCTCATAAATTCCATTGATAATTTTTATAAGCGTGGATTTGCCCGCCCCATTTTCACCAACCAGCACATGAACCTGTCCGGCCTCCACCGAGAAACTTACCTTATCCAATGCCTGAACACCTGGGAAGGATTTTGAAATATTTTTCAGCTCCAATCGTTTTCCCATTTCTATGCTCCTTAACTCCCGTGCCTTCTTTTGCACACAGCCTTTCTGCTGTAAACCTGTTGTTTCCTGCTAAAAAATTATTCTTCGCCTTTCGCTTTTTTAATAGCTTTTAGCATGGCCAGAACATTTTCTACCGGAACATTATTCATGATTTCCTGTGACGGCCCCACAATATATCCCCCATTATGTCCAAGAATATCAATGGTCTTTAACGTTCCTTCATATACCTCCCTGGGTGTTCTGAACGTAAGAAGATCCTGG
>CANSYV010000039.1 GCA_947651335.1 uncultured Lachnospiraceae bacterium | reverse complement strand
AAAATGTGTCATTGTGGGCAGAAATGCCAATACTGTCCTGAAAGAATTCGACAATGGGCTTCATGTATTTCTCCATGCGGATTTCCACTGGCGTCTGCAGCGCATGAGAAGGAAAATGACTGACACGCCGGAATCAAAAGTGGGTGACAAGATCAGACTCATTGATAAGGCCAGGAAAAAATACTGCTTTTATTATACGAATACAGAGTTCGGCTTTGCCGATTATTATGATGTCTGTCTGAGCACCTCATCCCTTGGGATTGAAACCTGTGAAGATATTATCCTGAGACTGGTCAGGGATGGGGAATAAGACACGCTCTAGAAAGAGAAAATCTACGATAAAGCAGGAGGGCAGAAAGTCCTTATGGATTGCAAAAAAGCGGAAAGTCTGGTGACAGACTATATAAACGGTAAGATGGAGTTAAAAGAACTGGAAGATTTTATTGCCCATGTGAAAGTCTGTTCCTCCTGTTATGATGAACTGCAGACCTATTATACGGTATATTTTGCCATGGAACATCTGGAAAATGGGGAGAATCCTCCTTCTTTTAATATGAATCATGTGCTGGTGGAAGATTTAAAACAGCAGGAGCGTTTTATCAAATATGAAAAACTCAAGCGTTTTATCCTCCTGGCCACATGTATTCTTTTGTTTCTGGTTATCCTGTTTCTGTTAATTAACTAATTAGCCAACTGATTATGAGGAGATTATGGACGAGAAAATATTATTGATTGATGGACACAGCATTATTTACCGCGCTTTTTACGGCCTTCCGGATCTGACAAATTCGGAAGGCCTGCACACCAATGGGATTTATGGATTTTTAAATATTATACTGAAGATTCTGGAAGAAGAAGACCCTCAGTATCTGACCGTGGTGTTCGACCTTCCAGCCCCCACCTTCCGGCACAAGCAGTATGCACAGTATAAGGGAAACCGTAAGCCCATGCCGGAAGAACTGCGCCAGCAGGTCCCGGTTCTGAAGGAGGTTCTGGCGTCCATGGGAATCCATGTGGTGACTCTGGAGGGGTATGAGGCGGATGATATTTTGGGGACTCTGGCCAGGAAAAGCCAGGAGCGTGGCATGGAGGTGACCATACTGTCCGGCGACCGGGATCTTCTGCAGCTGGCCACAGACCGTATAAAAATCCGCATTCCCAAGACCAGCCGGGGAAATACTACAGTGGAGGATTATCTGGCAGAACAGGTGAAGGAAAAATACCAGGTGACACCGCCCCAGATTATAGAACTGAAAGCTCTCATGGGGGATTCTTCTGATAATATTCCGGAAATTCCGGGAGTGGGAGAGAAGACAGCCACAAAATTAATCGTTCAGTTTGGAACCATTGAGAATGCCTACGCCAATCTGGAACAGGTAATGCCCAAGAAGGCAAGGGAGTCCCTGCGGGACCATTACGGCCTGGCTCAGATGAGCAAGGAGCTGGCCACCATCAACGTGCAGGCGCCTCTTGATGATTTTTCTTATGAAAAGGCGAAAAAGGGCAGTCTCTATACTCCAGAAGCGTATCAAATGTTCCGAAAACTGGATTTTAAAAATCTTCTCAGCAAGTTTTCACAGGACGCGCAGGAAACCCAGGAACATTCCGTAGAAAAGGCGTTCGTATGCTGCCAAAGTGAGGAGGAAGCCATGGGCTGTTTCGTCCAGGCGCAGGAGCAGGGGGAAGCCGGGCTGTGGATTTTCGGGGATTCCGGGAAGATTGCAGCCCTCACTCTGGCATGGAAAGACCAGGCAGTGTATATTCCTGCCGAGATTTCTGAGACAGAGGATTTTCTGCTGTCCCAGGTGGATATTCTCACCCAAAAGGTTCAGGTGTCTGCCATGGATGTGAAACACCTTCTTCATTATGTGCCGTCTCTGGAAAAGCCGGGGACTTTTGACGCGGGGGTGGCGGCGTATCTGCTGAATCCGCTGAAGACCCATTATACCTATGAAGACATTGGAAAAGAGTATCTGGGACTGTTTGTGCCCTCCAGGGAAGAACTGCTGGGGAAACTTACCGACAGGCAGGCAGCTGAACAGTGCCCTGGGCAGCTGATGCAGATGGGGTGCTATATGGCCTATATGGCTCTGCACGCCAGAGAACCTCTGGAAAAGGCTCTAAAAGATACGGGGATGGAGCAGGTGTTCTGGGAGATTGAGATGCCGCTGACAGCCACTCTATATGAAATGGAGCGGGAAGGAATCCAGGTGGAAGCAGAGGCCCTGGCGGCATATGGACAGCAGCTGTCAGGAAGAATCAGGGAATTGGAAGAACTCATCTGGCAGCAGGCAGGAGAAGAATTTAACATAAACTCCCCGAAACAGCTGGGTGTGATTTTGTTTCAAAAGATGGGGCTCCCTGGTGGGAAGAAGACGAAGACCGGCTATTCCACCGCCGCGGACGTGCTGGATAAGCTGGCCTGTGACCATCAGATTGTACGGGATGTGCTGGAATACCGCCAGCTTGCCAAGCTGAAATCCACCTATGCGGACGGCCTGTTGAATTTTGTGGATGATACTGGACGCATTCATTCTCATTTTAACCAGACCATCACTGCAACCGGCCGTATCAGCAGTACAGAGCCCAATCTCCAGAATATCCCTATCCGCATGGAGCTGGGAAGGCTGATCCGCAAGGTCTTTGTGCCCAAGGAGGGCTGTGTTTTTTTGGACGCGGACTATTCCCAGATAGAGCTGAGGGTTCTGGCCCATATGTCCGGGGATGAGAAACTGATTCAGGCGTACCGGGAAGCACAGGATATCCACAGGATCACCGCATCCCAGGTGTTCCATATTCCCTTTGAAGAAGTCACGGACTTACAGCGGCGCAACGCCAAAGCGGTGAATTTCGGGATAGTCTATGGGATCAGCTCTTTTGGCCTGAGCCAGGACTTAAGCATCAGCAGGAAAGAGGCGTCGGATTATATTGCTTCCTATTTTAAAGCGTATCCTCAGATCAAAGGCTTTCTGGACGGGCTGGTTGCCCAGGGAAAATCCCAGGGCTATGTGTCAACCATGCTGGGCAGGCGCAGACCCATACCGGAACTGAAGTCCAGCAATTTTGCGCAGAGGGGATTCGGAGAGCGGATTGCCATGAATTCCCCCATTCAGGGTTCAGCGGCAGATATTATCAAGATTGCCATGAACCGGGTGCGCCAGCGTCTGGCAAAAGAGGGACTGGCTTCCCGCCTGATTTTACAGGTTCACGATGAACTGCTGGTGGAAACCCGTCTGGAGGAAGTGGAGACGGTTTCCCGGATTTTGGAGGAAGAGATGAAAAGTGCTGCCTGCCTGGATGTGGCTCTGGAAGTGGACATGCATCAGGGCAGCAATTGGTATGAGGCGAAGTAGAGATGTATATCATAGGAATCACGGGGGGAGTGGGGTCTGGAAAAAGTACCATACTGGATTACTTGAGAGAACGGTATGACGCGTACACAGTACAAGCGGATCTCACAGCCCATGAACTGATGGAACCAGAGGGCTGCTGCTATGAACCGGTTTTGAATCTGCTGGGCCGGGAGATTCTGGATGAACAGGGGAAAATTGACCGGAAGAGAACAGCCGGCCTGGTTTTCCCCTGCCCGGATTTGTTAAAACAGCTGAATCAAATCGTCCACCCGGCTGTGAAGGAGGAAATCCGCAGGCGCATAGCCGCCCAGGAGGCAGCGGGCAGGGACATCTTTGTCATTGAGGCAGCCCTTCTGCTGGAGGACCACTACGATGAAATCTGTGGAGATATGTGGTACATTCATGTGGAAGAAGCCGTCCGCAGACAGCGGCTGAAACAGCAGAGAGGCTACTCAGATGAAAAGATTACGGATATTTTAAACAACCAGCTGTCAGATGCTGTATTCCGGGAAAAATGCAGCTATACAGTGGAAAATAACGGTGATTTCCAGACAGCCTGCCAGCAGATTGACGAGAGGATTAGAGAATATGGATTTATGCAGCATTGCCAGCGGCAGCAGCGGTAACTGTGCCTATGTGGGGAGTGAAAATACCGGGGTGCTTATTGATGCAGGTATCAGCGGGAAAAAGGTGGAAGCAGGGCTGAATGCCATTGACCGCACGGCAAAAGAAATCGACGGGATTTTGATTACCCATGAACACTCGGACCACATTAAGGGACTGGGAGTATTATCGAGAAAATACAGTCTGCCCATTTACGCCACAAAAGAAACGGCAGAAGCCATTATGCAGACAGGAAGCCTGGGAACCATTGACCCAGAGCTGTTCTGTCTGATAGAGCCCGATGAAGAATTTACGGTGGGAGATTTGAAAATCCTGCCTTTTGAGATTTCCCACGATGCGGCCCGTCCGGTGGGATACCGTCTGGAGTGCGGGGGGAAATCTGTGGGAATCGCCACCGATTTGGGACAGTACAGCCAGTACACCATTGAGCGGTTACAGAAGGTAAATGCCCTGCTTTTGGAGGCTAATCACGATGTGAATATGCTGCAGGTGGGCAGATACCCCTATTATCTGAAACGGCGGATATTGGGAAAGCGTGGGCATCTGTCCAATGAAAGCGCCGGACAGCTGCTCTGCCGTCTGCTCCACGACCAGCTGAAGGCTGTTTTTCTGGGACATTTGAGCAAAGAGAATAATTACGAGGCGCTGGCGTATGAGGCGGTCTGTGCGGAAGTAGCCTGCTCAGGAAACCCTTACCAGCCCGGGGATTTTTACATACAGGTGGCCAAACGGGAGCAGGTCTCCCAGATGGCCACAGTATAACATGATGCGCACAGCTCCATGAGGAATTATGCCGCTTCGCGGCTGGGGCTGGCGCCATACTCATGGCAGATTTTATCAGCCATGAGTATAAATAGGAGTTTTAAGGAGAAAGAGAGGCAGGATTTCATGAAGAAAACAATTATAACTGTACTGGGCCCGGACAAAGTGGGCATTATTGCCGGGGTATGTACGTATCTATCCAATAATCAGATCAACATCCTGGATATTTCCCAGACCATTGTGCAGGGATATCTTAACATGATGATGATCACAGACACCAGCAAATCATCCAAAGACATGAGCACTCTCACACGGGAACTGGAAGGGCTGGGGGAGGAAATCGGCGTGGTGATCCGCTGTCAGCACGAGGATATTTTCACAAAAATGCACCGGATCTGATTGAGGAGTAGAGATTATGATCAATATTTTTGAAGTCAATGAAACAAATAAGATGATTGAACAGGAGAATCTGGATGTCCGGACCATTACCCTGGGAATCAGCCTGCTGGACTGTGTAGATTCTGATTTGGAAAAGCTGCAAAACCGCATTTATGAGAAGATTACAAAAAAGGCCAAAAATCTGGTATCCGTGGGCAGGGCCATTGAGATGGAATACGGAATTCCCATTGTGAATAAGAGAATTTCCGTGACCCCCATTGCCCTGGTGGGGGGAAATGCCTGCAAAAGCCCGGAAGATTTTCTCACACTGGCGAAAACTCTGGACGACGCGGCCAAGACTGTGGGTGTGAATTTCATCGGGGGCTATTCGGCTCTGGTGTCAAAGGGAATGACCCCGGCAGAAGAACGGCTGATCCGGTCCATCCCCCAGGCGCTGGCTGAGACAGACCGGGTGTGTGCTTCGGTGAATGTGGGTTCCACCAAGACAGGAATCAACATGGACGCCGTAAAATTAATGGGTGAGATTATTCTGGAAACTGCCCGGAAAACCAAAGACAGGGATTCCTGCGGCTGTACCAAACTGGTGGTGTTCTGCAATGCACCGGACGATAATCCCTTTATGGCCGGGGCATTCCACGGGGTGACAGAGGCGGACAGTATTATCAACGTGGGAGTCAGCGGCCCGGGAGTGGTGAAAAACGCATTGAAAAGCGCCCGCGGGGCAGACTTTGAAACTCTCTGCGAAACCATCAAGCGGACTGCTTTTAAAGTGACCCGTGTGGGCCAGCTGGTGGCTCAGGAAGCATCACGGAAGATGGAAGTGCCCTTCGGCATTGTAGACTTATCCCTGGCCCCCACTCCGGCAGTGGGAGACAGCGTGGCCGATATTCTCAAGGAAATCGGCGTGGAACATCCCGGTGCCCCCGGCACTACCGCAGCCCTGGCGCTTCTCAATGACCAGGTGAAAAAGGGCGGTGTCATGGCATCCTCTTCTGTGGGCGGATTGAGCGGTGCCTTTATTCCGGTCAGCGAAGACCAGGGAATGATTGACGCCGTGGAGGCAGGAGCCCTCACATTAGAAAAACTGGAAGCCATGACCTGTGTCTGCTCCGTGGGGCTGGATATGATTGCCATTCCCGGTGATACCTCTGCCAGCACCATCTCCGGGATTATCGCCGATGAAGCGGCCATTGGCATGGTGAATCAGAAAACTACAGCTGTGCGTCTGATTCCTGTTATCGGAAAAGGCGTGGGAGACTGTGTGGAATTCGGCGGCCTTCTGGGACACGGGCCGGTGATGCCTGTGAACAGCTTCTCCTGTGAGGCATTCGTACAGCGGGGAGGAAGAATCCCGGCGCCCATCCACAGCTTTAAAAACTGATGATTGGGCGTCTGCATTCATGGGTAAAGTGGGTATGGCTTTTATAAGCCAGCACGCTTTCGTATACATTGGCGGCGTGGATATCCTGTTTCAGCATCTCACATGCCCGTGAGTGGACAGACTGGCTGCTTTTTAAAAATTTTGCAGGCCGTGATACCAGAGGAATCCGGCTTGCTTTTTTTATGTGTGCCAGGAGGGGGCGGGCGTCTTTTCGAAATCCCAGGATTCTCGCATAGGGGGAGTACGCCAAAGCTGTGGAGGGCAGCACCGGCTGAGGCAGGTGCAGAAGTATGTGCAGAAGCCCCCGGGCAGCCCGGGTATAAGTGATCTCTCTGGTCTTGATTCGTGCCGTGAAATCTTCGTAATCGGTAAAGTGATTCAGGCAGTGATGAATCCGCCTGGCCATTTCCTCCGATACATCAAAATATTCACAGAGTTTTTCCGGAGGTGTCTCCATGCATTTGTATTTGAGCAGAAGGGAAAAATCATTCTCCTCCATCCACCCCCGCGCCCCCAGGGTCTGTTCCAAAATCTCTCCGGCAGACGGCGGCAGATGGGCCAGCCAGCATTTCGGGCTTTCTCCCCGGCGCACTGCATGGCGCACCGCTGTGGCAGAACTGTATTGTTTTCCCAGGCTGGTCTGGTGATAATCCGACTCCTGCCGGGTGATGGCCAAAGGACGGATGGAGGAGCCGAAATCCCGGATGGCTGTGCAGTATTCCAGCCCCAGAATGTTGTTGGGGGAGTAAAGGAGCCCTTCCGGAAGCACCCCTGGTTTCAGGGAGTCTCTCAGAGCCTGATACCGGGCGTCTGGAAAAGAGCGGCCCATGGACAGATACCCCCGCAGGCGTTCTTTGAATCCAGGGGTTTCCTTTTGAAAGCTCCGGCTGATTTCCCAGAACAAATCAGTGCCGCCCCCTTCGCTTCCAAAGCACAGGCAGTCCACTACCTGGAGATTGTCCAGAAGGGAGACTGCGCCATGGGCAAAATAGGGGGCGCTTGCCGACGCGTAAATAACAGGCAGCTCCAGAACCAGGTCTGCTCCGCCGGACAGAGCCATCCGGGTCCGGACAAACTTGTCGGCCAGGGCAGGAGCACCTCTCTGGGTAAAATCCCCGCTCATCACCACCACCAGATAATCGGCCCCTGTCTCCTGGCGGGCTTTGTGCAGATGGTAGAGATGTCCGTTGTGAAACGGATTATATTCGGCAATGATTCCGGTAATTTTCATAAGATCATACCTCATATTTCGTATAATGAAGCATATTTTACCACTATAAAACTTGAAATACAAGGCCGCAGGGTTTATAATAAGACAAGCAGGGTTACTGTTCCTATACATAAACAGGGGCCCGCCTCGCGATATAGAAAATACAACAGCGATAATGTTAGGAAAGGAGTCAAAAATCATGGGATTTATTGACACAATCAAAGCCAGGGCAAAAGCTGCCCAGAAAACTATTGTACTGCCGGAGACAGAAGACCGGAGAACTTTAGAAGCAACAGAAATGATCTTAAAAGAAGGCATTGCGAAAGTTGTTTTAATCGGTAACGAAGAAAAAGTAAAACAGGATGCCCAGGGACTGGATATTTCAGGAGCTGTTATCGTGGACCCGGCCACTTCTGACAAGACAGCCGGTTACATTGACAAGCTGGTTGAGCTGAGAAGCAAAAAAGGCATGACTCCGGAACAGGCAAAAGAAATTCTGCTGAATCAGTATCTGTACTACGGCGTTATGATGGTAAAAATGGGCGATGCTGACGGTATGGTATCCGGCGCCTGCCACTCCACCGCGGACACACTGCGTCCCTGCCTGCAGATTCTGAAGACAAAACCGGGAACCAAGTTAGTTTCCGCTTTCTTCCTGATGGTTGTACCTAACTGTGAATACGGCGCAGACGGAACATTTATCTTTGCCGATTCCGGACTGGTACAGAATCCTTCACCGGAAGAAATGTCCGCCATTGCAGCATCTTCCGCAGAATCCTTCCAGCTGCTGGTAGAGAGAGAGCCTGTTGTGGCTATGCTTTCCCACTCCACCATGGGCAGTGCGAAACACGCGGATGTTGACAAAGTAGTGGAAGCTGTCCGCATTGCGAAAGAAGAACACCCGGACCTGAAATTAGACGGAGAGTTCCAGTTAGACGCAGCAATCGTTCCCAGCGTAGGCGCATCCAAAGCACCTAACAGCCCGGTTGCCGGAAAAGCAAACGTTCTGATCTTCCCTGACCTGGATGCAGGAAACATCGGTTACAAACTGACACAGAGACTGGCAAAAGCAGAAGCTTACGGACCTGTTACCCAGGGAATCGCAAAACCAGTCAACGACCTTTCCAGAGGATGCTCTGCAGAGGATATTGTGGGCGTGACAGCTATTACGGCAGTTCAGTGTCTGGCAGAAGACTAAAATTTGTCTTAAAAACAGCGTTTTATAAATGTTCACATGCGAAGTACGAGTCTTTATAGACGTTACTGTCCACCGCGTGGGCGTGGGCAGTAACTCATAGACCGCTGTACGAGTTTATTTTTTGAATATCGGAGGAAATAAAAATGAATGTATATAAATGATGCTGCGGTGTAATAATACGATTGAATACAGCGTATGAAAGG
>CANSYV010000038.1 GCA_947651335.1 uncultured Lachnospiraceae bacterium | reverse complement strand
AGGCGGTAGAGACAGCAGAACAGGAATACAGCCGTCTGGACGAAGAAGGAAAGAAATTCGCGGGGGCATCTTCCCATGTGAAGCTCGGCCAGCTGGTAAAACGCATGGAGGAGATCCTGAAAGTGAGCGCCATTGAGCCAGACCCCGCCTCTCTCATCGGAGAAAACGGCCAGACCCTGGTACTGAACACGAAAGTCACCCCGTCCTACGCGGAAAACCAGAACATAAGCTGCCAGCTGGAAGAGCTGGAAATGGCACAATACACCGTGGAAGAGGGGGGAAAGAAGATCACCTTTCTCCTGAAGCAGGCGGGGAAGACCACAGTCATCCTCACCGCCGCAGACAAAAGCGGCACCACAGTGTCCATTCCCCTGGTAAGCCGCCTGAATGCGCCCAAAGGTCTGACGGTGCAGCAACACGGGGGCGTGGCGGAGATCAAATGGGAAAAGGTGAGCCAGGCAGAAAAATACCGGGTGTACGTGAGTACAGACGGAGGAACATACAAAGAATGCGGCAATACCTCCACCTTAATCTTCGTCTACAGCGGCCTTCAGGAGGGAATCACTTACCGCTGGCAGGTGATGGCCGTAAGCGGCGGGGAATACGACAGCGTAAGGAGTGAGGAGACGGCACAGCTGAAGGTGGAACCGGGAAGCACAGGAGAACATCCACCCACAGAAAGCCCGGCACCAACAGGAAATCCGAAGCCCACCGGGAGCCCCGGAACTACAGAAAGCCCGGATCCCACAGGCGGCCCGAAGCCCACAGAAAGCCCGAAACCTTCCGGAAACCCAGAGCCCACAGACGGCCCCAGGCCCTTTAGCGCCAGCATCCGGCTGAACTGCAAAAGCCTGCCCCTTCAGAGAGGAAAGACCACCACTGCCGTGAAACTGAAATCTTCGGTACCGGCAAAGGCCAGGATTCAGTCAGCCAAAAGCAGCAGACCCTCCGTGGCGTCCGTGAAAGTAAAAAAGGGGATACTGACCATCACCGGAAAGAAAACCGGGACAGCCATGGTCACAGTGACCGGCAGCAACGGGGCGTCCGCCCAGGTAAAAATCACCGTGAAGAAAAAAGTGGCCGCGTCAAAGGTGCTATTAAATAGGAAGAAAGCCGTTCTAAAAAGAGGAAAGAAGCTGGCCTTAAAAGCGTCCAAGACCCCAGCCACCGCCACAGATAAGGTCACTTGGACATCATCGGATAAGAAAATTGCCTCTGTGAACGCCAAAGGGGTGGTGAAAGCAAAGAAAAAGGGAAAAGTGACAATCACGGCAAAGACTCCCAGAGGGAAGAAGGCTTCGTGCAAGATAACGGTCAGATAGAAAGAAATTGAAAAGAAGAAAAAATGGAGGAGAAGGATGGAGAAAAAAAGAAAAACCAGAAAACACAAATCGGTATGCCTTCTCATGGCATGCCTCATGACCTGGTATGCGGTCATCCCGTCCAGCGCCGCAGAGCCGGAGTCTGTCCAGGTGGATGATAGTGCGGAATCAGCGGCTGGCCGCGTCAGCGGGAGCGCAGAGCCGGAGTCTGTCCAGGCCGGCGGGACGGCCTCTCAGCTCACGGAGGCAGAAGAACTTAAACCTGCCCGTGACAGCGGGAACGAAGATCCAGAACTGGAGCAGGCTGATGAGGCGCTGCCGTCCATGGAGGAATCAGAAGCCCAGGCCGGACAAGAGGCCCAGGCAGCCCTGGATGAGCAGGAAGAAGAACCCGTCCAGCACAAAAGGACAGAAGACGGATTCCTCTATGAAATAGAAGGGCAGGAAGCCACCCTCTACGGCTACGAGGGGGAGTCTTATAACGTCACCCTCCCCCGGACCATAGAAGGGCTCCCAGTGACCAAAGCTGCCCCCAGAGCTTTCGAGAAAAGCACGAAAATGTCATCCGTGGTCATAGGAAGCAGTATCCAGGCCATCGGAGACCATGCCTTCTCCCAGGCATCCCTCTCAAGCGTAGTCTTCGAGCCGGGGGACACGCCGCTGACGGTGGGCACATCCGCCTTTTACCACACGGACAATCTCCAGACCATCTCCTTTGGTACAAGGCCCATTACCTTAGAAGCCAGCGTCTTCGGCTTCGGCACCGGCATTTCCCAGGTGGAGATACCGGCAAACGTCACACTGGGAAACGGAACCTTTCAATACTGCCACGGACTTCGGGAAGTGGAGATGGCTTCCGGGATTCTGCCGGACAGCTGCTTTCGGGGATGTGAATTCCTGTGGAAAGTGAATTTCACAGGGGAACTGAAAAGCATTGAGAACTACGCTTTCACCTACTGTTCCTCGCTCACGGACATAGAGCTGCCCCAGGGCCTTTTGAAAATCGGGGACAATGCGTTCAGCCAGTGCACCACCCTGCCGGAGCTCATCCTGCCGGACTCCTTAACCCAGGTGGGAAAATACGCCTTCAGCGAATGCAGCCTGCTGGAGAAGCTGGTGATACCGGCACAGGTTTCTTACCTGGGAGACCGCTTTTTCTACGATTGCAATAAGCTGAGAATCCTCCAGGTGGATGAACAGAACCAGTGGTACAGCACCCTGGACAGCGTACTATACGATAAAGGCCAGACCCTGTTAATCACAGCGGCCAGAAATGCCTCCGGAGACCGGGTGCTTCCGGACACCCTGAAGACCATCCAGGCAGGCGCCTTCTATAAATGTAAGAAAATCGAGAGCATTACCCTCCCGCAGGGGCTGGAAACCATTCAGGCTAATGCCTTCGAAGAATGCTCCTCCCTCCAGAGGGCGGTGGTGCCCGACAGTGTGCAGGGGAAGCTGGAGAGGACATTCGGACACTGCACAGCCCTCACCTATGCGCAGGTGGGAGAAGGGGTCACAGAACTGGACGACACATTCATCGGCTGTTCCCAATTAAAAGAAGTGAAATTAACAGAGAACATCAAATCTCTGGGGAACGGCTGCTTCTGTGACTGTGTCCGGCTGGAGAATATCACCATCCCGTCAGGCATTACCAGGCTGGATGGCTGGGACTTCTATAAATGCGAGAGCCTGCGCCAGCTGGAGATGCCCAGGGGGCTCACTTATGTGGGATTCCGAAGCCTCCAGTACTGCCAATCCCTGGAATCGCTTACATTCTATGAGAACCTGCGCCAGGTATCCAATATCTGGTGGGCCATGGCGGATAACGTAAGCCTTCAGTATGTCCTGTTCCACGGCCCGTACGTGGAGCTCTCAGACAATGTGTTCGCGAATATGAATCCCAACTTTGTCATTTTCCGCCGGGAAGCCTATCCGGAGTGGGAACAGTACACCCATTACCCGGTGGTGACAGCCACAGACGCCATGCTGGAACTGAAAGAGAATCTGGGAAATCTGTCCATATCCTCCATACGCATAGCAGACAAAGAGCGGGTGGAGGGATACCAGGCCCAGTATGACGCATTGAACTATCTGGAGCAGAGACTGTACCTGGATTCGGAGCTGAGCAGCCTGCGGGAGTGCCGGTACAAGATCGAAGCCTTGGAAGTGGGGGCGAAAATCGATGCCCTTCCCTCCCCGGCTAAGATAAAGCCAGAGGACCGCACCGTCATCCGCCAGGTGGACGCGGAATATGAGAAACTGGGAGCAGCCAAACAGGTCTACATAAAAGCCGGACAGAAGCTGCGCCTGAACCAGATCAAGCAGGCATTAGCAGAACTTCTGGCGGTAAAAGGCATTTCCCTGAGCTCTCCCGCGGAGAAAAAAGGAGACGGGTACCAGCTGGTCATGTCTGTGAAAGACGTGCAGAAGATTCCCGTAGTCATCCGTCCGGACTACGCGGAGGACAGAAAGCTGGACGCTCAGTCAGACAGCCAGGACAGCATCCTGTCGGTGAAAATAGCAGAAGAGGAAGAAGCCGTGCAGCTGACGGCCATGGCTGCGGGAACCGCCCAGGTGGCTGTGCGCCACAGAGATCTTTTCCAGATTCCCCTGACAGTAACCGTCCGGCTGGAGACGCCCAAAGACATTAACGTAAGTCAGGAAGGGGCCGGGACTGTGACCCTGAACTGGGACCGGTCGGCCGGTGCGGACTACTACAAGATATACCGGAAGACGGGACAGGGCGAAGAGGCTTACCTGGGGGAAACCGTGGGAAATGTGGGCATCTACGTGGACACCGGCCTTCAGGCGCTTACCTCCTATACCTACCGTGTTGAGGCATGCCAGAAAAGAGACGGGGGAAAATACAACAGCCTTCCCAGCCAGCCAGCCCAGGTAACCGTAGATTCCAACGGAGCCGTCCAGACCCCGGTGCCCACAGGCAGCCCCAAACCCACAGGGAATCCCGATCCCACAGGAGGGGCAGAGCCCACAGGAAGTCCCAGACCCACAGGAGGGGCAGAACCCACAGAAAGTCCCAAGCCTACAGAGGGGCCCACACCCGGCACCCGGCCTTCAAGAGCCGTGATAAAGCTCAACTACACCAGCCTCACCCTCCAGAGAGGAACCACTTTTACAAGTGTAAAAGTAAAGTCCTCCACACCGGCAGATGCCGTAATCACATCGGCAGAAAGCAGCAATCCGTCCGTGGCATCGGCAAAGGTAAAAAACAAAAAGCTGTCCATCACCGGAAAGAAAAACGGAACGGCATACATCACCGTCACCGGGAGCAATCAGGCATCAGCGAAAATCAAAATCACAGTGAAAAAGAAAGTCAGCGCAAAGAAGCTCACCCTGAACAGGAAGAAAGCCACTCTGAAAAAAGGGAGAAAACTGGCCCTGAAAGCGACCCTGACGCCGGTGACAGCCACAGACAAGGTCAAGTGGACCTCTTCTGACAAAAAGAAAGTCTCCGTGACTGCAAAAGGCGTGGTGAAAGCAAAGAAAAAAGGAAAAGCAACTATTACGGCCAAAACGCCAGGGGGAAAGAAAGCCGTCTGTAAAATCACGGTAAAATAGCGGCGGGAGCACAAACATAGACAAGGAGGGTCAATCATGGCCACAACAGGAACAAAAGCCCCAAAACCCAGGATACTTTACAAGGCGGGAATCATTCTGGCCGTCCTGTGCGCCGCGGCCGTATGGCCGAAAACCGTACAGGCGGCGCCTGTCCATCACGACTACAGCGACGAAGAATTATACCAGGCCGCGGAAAAAATCATACAGTGGAAGAAAGACGACACAGGCGCGGGAGAACATCTGCTGGCGGGGGAATGCCTAAAAAGCGCAGGCTCCACCCAGGGAGACTGGTACGCCCTCTCCCTGGGCCGTCTGGGAATCGAGGACGACTACACCGGGTATCTGGCGGCAGTGGAGCAGAACGTGGAGGAACGCTATCAGACCAAAGAGAAGCTGGACGCGGCCAAGGCCACCGAGTGGCACAGAATCTCCCTGGCCATCCTGGCGGCAGGAGGGGATCCCACAGATGTGGGGGATTCCCACATCAACCTTATCGCCGACGGCACCTACAACCGGGGAAAGACAGCGGAATTAGGCGCCCAGGGAGTCAACGGCATCATCTGGGGGCTTCTCTGCCTGGACAGCCTGCGCTATCAGGTGCCCAAGGACGCCCATGACAGCCGGGAAGATATGATCCGGATGCTCCTGCAGCAGCAAAAGGCAGACGGGGGATTCGCCTTCTCCGGGGAGAGCGCGGAGCCGGATATTACGGCCATGGCACTGGACGCCCTGTCCCCATACCGAAATGATGAGACCGTCTATACCTACACACAGGAGGCGGTAAAAGAGCAGGTGTCAAAGACCGTGGGCCAGGTGATAGAGGAAAGCCTGGACAGTCTTCAGTCCCTCCAGGGAAAAGACGCGGGATACGTAAGCTGGGGCTCTGACAACTCCGAGAGCATTTCCCAGATCATAACAGCCCTGTCCGCCCTGGGAATCGACGCGGCGTCTGACCAGAGATTTATCAAAGACGGCATCACCCTGCTGGACGTGCTCATGGACTTTCAGATGTCAGACGGGGGATTCATCCACTCCAGAGAATACGATGAGGAGAATCAAAGCGCGGACCCCAATGAGTCTAACACTCTGGCCAGCGAACAGGCCCTGTACGCCCTCACATCCTATCTCAGATTCCACGGGGGGCTTCGCAGCCTCTTTGACTGCAGAGAAGAAATGTCCCCTAAGGTGAAGGCCCAGGTGCAGGCGGCCCGCACAGCCATAGAAGAACTCCCCGAAGACGCCGGTGTACCGCAGATGCAGGAGGCCTATGACATATATGGGAAAGTTTCCCCCTCAGAGAGAAGCTATGTCCACAATTACCATAAGCTGTCCCGCCTGATGAGAGAGTCAGGCCTTGAGCCCAAGAGCGCACCCTTAGAAGAATCCATGGAGCTTTGTACTTCAGGACGGGGAACACAGGCAGACATCCGAAACCCGGAACATGTGCTGGACACAGAGATTACCTTTACAGAAGAAGACAGGCAGGCGGCAGAGGCCATACCGGAGGAAGTGACGGCAGAACACGAGATGCCCGTCCTGAAAGCCCTGTACCAGATAGAAAAAAGCGGTACAGAAAAGGCAGATCAGGAACTGGCGGAGAGTCTGCGGGCAAAGAAAGAGGCCATACAGCAGCGAAAAGAAGAGATCCGCAGTCTGAACACCCTGATTAAAGAAGAAATATCCGGCGCGGACAGCGTTTCCGTCAAAAACAGAAAGCTGGTAAAATCCGTCAAGACAAGATACCAGGCCCTGTCCGGATACGAACAGGAACTGGTGGAAGGATATGAAGACGTAACCAGGGCAGACCTGAAGATATCCAATACCATCCGGGGCATTGCCATCACCTGCGCGGCCGGTGCTGCCGTCATCATACTGCTGGCAGTGGTGCTCCTGCGCAGCCGTAAGAGAAGGCAGGAAAAGAGAAGCCGGAAAATGCTGGACTGGGAAGAAGATGACGAATAGAATCTGCGGGAGCAGTCCCAAAGCAATACAAAAAGCTCAGCGTATATCATATAGCGAGGGAGGAAGAAATGAACGAGAAGCAATCTTTAATTATCAACGAAGTAAAGAAGGCCATTAACGGAAAAGATGACATCATCGCCAAGGTTCTCATGGCTTTCATCGCCCAGGGCCACGTACTGATGGAGGACATCCCCGGAACGGGAAAGACCACCCTGATGCTGGCATTCAGCAAAGCCATGGGTCTGGATTACAAACGTGTCCAGTGTACCCCTGACGTGATCCCCTCCGATATCGTGGGCTTTTCTGTCTACAACAAGGACACCGGGAACCTGGAATTCAAGCCCGGGGCGATCATGTGCAACCTGTTTTTGGCAGACGAGATCAACCGTACCTCCAGCAAGACCCAGTCGGCCCTTCTGGAAGTAATGCAGGAGGGCAACGTCACCGTGGACGGCATGTCCTACCCGGTTCCCAAGCCCTTCACGGTCATTGCCACCCAGAACCCCATCGGATTTGCCGGAACCCAGTCTCTGCCCGAGGCCCAGCTGGACCGTTTCATGATCCAGCTGCACATGGGATATCCCGACTCCGAGAGCATGGTGGATATTTTGAAAAACCGCCAGAACACAGACCCTCTGGAGGAGATCTGCCAGGCCATCACCAGCCAGGACCTGCTGGAAATGCAGGAAGAGGCCGGAAACATCTATATGAAAGATGATATGCTCACCTACATTACCAAGCTGACAGAAGCCACCCATGACCACGAATTCATCCGCCTGGGGGTCAGCCCCAGAGGTTCCCTGGCCCTGTATCATATGGCCAAAGCCCATGCCTTCTGCTCAGGAAGGGATTATGTGATCCCCGAGGACGTGATGGACATATTCAAGGACGTATGCTCCCACCGCCTGCTTCTGAATTCCAAGGCCAGGATCAATAACGTCACCGCCGCGGATATCCTGGATACCATATTAAAGGAAACGCCCCAGCCGGCATTCTCCCGGGAGGGCGCTCTATGACCGGGTCCCGTATATTTGGAATTGTCTGGGTGATTCTGGCATTGATTTACTACATTGCCTCCGACTCCTGGCTGGCCCTGGTGATTCTGGTATTGACGGCAGGGCTTGCCGTCTATCTCCCGGTGAGCGTGCTCACGGGAAGCCGCCTGCTGAAGTTTTCCCTGTTCCTGGAGGAGGAGAAGATGAAGAAACAGCCCGCGGACTGCCGCGTTCAGGTCAAGAACCGCTCCCTTCTTCCCCTGGCCAAGGCCAAAGTAACGGTCTCCTTTCACAACATCCTCACAGGTGAGCAGGAGGCAATATCCGCCTGGACCTCCATTCCCGGGCGGGGCAGGGATGAGCTGCTGTGGCATTTTACCAGCAGATACGCCGGGCAGACACAGGTCACCGTCCAGACAGCGGTGGTCTATGATTTTCTGGGCATCTTCTGCCGGGGGACAAAAGCGGGTCTGTCAAAATCCATGCTGGTCACCCCGGAGACCTTTTACTGCGCAGTGGATATCAGTAACCGCAATGCCCCCAACATGGACAGCGATTACTATTCCGACAGCAGGAAAGGCTTCGACTCAGGGGAGACCTTCGGCATCCGGGAATACATGCCCGGGGACAGTATCAAATTCATTCACTGGAAGCTCAGCTCCAAGCTGGATAAGACGCTGATACGGGAGCTGGGATTTCCCATTCAGAACTCCATCCTGATTCTTCTGGAGACCGGATGGGCAAAGGAACCCATTACCTCAGCCACCGCGGATTCCATGGCGGAGGCGTTTTTGTCCCTGTCCCAGTCCCTGGCAGCCAGCCAGATGGACCACTATGTGTGCTGGTTTGACCACAGAGAGGCCCTGCTTAAGAATCAGGAGATCACAGACCAGGAGAGCGTGGGGGAAGTGATGAAGACCCTGCTCTGCGCTCCCATGGCCCAGGACGACAATTCCGTGATCTTCCATTATCTGCATGAGTTCCGGGAATTTCATGCTGCCCACGTGGTCTATATCACCTGTGCCGTGAATCCCGACGAGATACAGCCCCTGCTGGCCGGCTGCTGTCTGACCATACTCAAATGTGTGGCAGAGGATATGCCCTCCGAGGACGATTACCTCCCATCAGGCATCACCCTGGTTCCTTTTTACGAAGAAACCATCCGGGAGGACCTGTGCCAGCTGAACATATAGCCCAGCACTGCACTTCGATGCGATGCCGTTTCGGTGTGCCGGGGCAGTTAGAGAGTTCTCAGAAAGGGGGAGTTCAAAACCATGAAAAAAGATCTGCTGGCTCTCGCGCTTCGTTGGTTGGTAATGTTTTCTCGTAAGAGAGGCGAAAAGACC
>CANSYV010000037.1 GCA_947651335.1 uncultured Lachnospiraceae bacterium | reverse complement strand
CAGAAAAGATGAAAGATAATAGAATACAGTCTGCGAATGTCAGATCGCCTGTTCATCCGCTTACCATAAGAGAGAGGATATCTCTGTATCTTATCTGCAGATCGCGGCTAAGAAGGACGGAAGCCCGAAGGTTATGGCATGTCCTCAGTGTGGAAAATGTGCAGAAGCCTGTGAAGCCGGAGCAATCAAACAGAATGCAAAAGGCGTTTACATGGTTGACAAGAAACTCTGTACAGGATGCGGAAAATGTGTGGAAGCTTGTCCGTTCGGCCTGATGGTGAAAGCAGAAGACAAAGAGACAGCTGGAAAATGTTCCGCATGCGGTATCTGCGTAAAAGCATGTCCCATGGAAGTTCTGGAAATCCGCGAAGAAGACTAAAAGATTTAGAAGTACATACAATCCCGGAGAGCAAAACCTTTACAGGTGAGTGTTCTCCGGGATTTTTTTATAAAAATCTTTCAATGATTTCGGCAAATCCGCTGTGGTCACAGTCCTTTTTTGTGATAAAATCAGCGGAGGCTTTGCATTCGTCTGTGGCATTGGCCATGGCCGCGCCCACATGGGCGGTCTGCAGCATGGGAATATCGTTTTGCTGGTCACCTGCGGCCACGGTATTTTCCAGGGGAATCTGCAGATAGCGGCAGAGCCAGTGTATGGCAGACCCTTTTGAGATACCCAGGGGCACATGCTCCAGATAGACTGGGCTGGAATAAAAAAGGGATATTTTATCCTCTGCCCATTCCCGGATATCACCCAGATAGCGGTTCAGCTGTCTTTTGTTCCTGGGGCCGATTACCAGGACTTTGGCAGGTTCTGCATCCAGGCCGTCCGGAAGAGAGGGCATGATTTTGTAGGGCATACTGCTCTTGGCCAGGTACTCATCCAGGTCTGGGGACGGGCAGGGTGCCAGAAGATGTGTATCAGAATATGTTTGACAGAACAGGTTATATTGCTGTGATTTCTGAAATATGTATTTTACATAGGGAATGGGAATGGTTTTCTGGTAAATGATCTGCTTTTTAAAACAATCATAAATGACTCCCCCGTTGTATGTTACAGCGTAGGAGCCTGGCTGGTCCAGTTCCAATTCCTTAATCAGCGCAGTGGTTCCCATGAGAGGCCGTCCGGTGCAGATGACAATCTGATGTCCCCGCTGGAGTGCCTGCTGGATGGCACGGCGGTTTTCTGTTGTGATTTGTTTGCGGGTGTTTAGTAACGTGTCGTCCAGATCTGTGAATAAAATTTTGGACAGTTTTTTCATAATAAGGCTGCCTCCTAGTCTTTTGAGTTTCCTACAAAAATCCTAACACGGAAAAATGGTCTTTGTCAATAAAACCCTTGCAGGAAAATGGTCTGCCCTTTATACTAAGGGATAACAGGAGGAATTATGGAAAAATGATGAAAGCGTGTATTTTTGATCTGGACGGAACCCTGGCAGATACGCTGGAGTCCATAGCCCGTGCAGTAAACCGGGGGCTGGAGCATTTCGGTTATGAGGGCAGGCCGGTGGAAGAATATAATTATTACGCGGGAGACGGTCTGAATGCCGCATGGCAGAGGGCTTTGAACCGGGCGGGAGGCGGCCAGGGGGAATGCCTGGAAGAAGGGATACCGCTGGTGCGCAGCTATCTGGCCCAGGAGCCGCTGTATCACGTGAAGCCTTATCCGGGGATAGAGGCATCACTTGAGAAAATAAAACGTCTGTCCGTATCCATTGGGGTGTTGTCCAATAAGCCCCACAGACAGGCAGTTCAGGTGGTGGAATCTCTCTTTGGCACAGAATGTTTTGACTATATCCAGGGACAGACAGAGGAAATTCTGCCAAAGCCGGATTTGTCAGGCATCCGCCGTGTGCTGGAAAAGCTGGATGTGCAGCCAGAAGAATGTCTGTATGTGGGAGATACCAATACCGATATGATCACAGGCGGCAGGGCAGGGCTGTATACGGTGGGCGTGGCATGGGGATTCCGCCAGCCGGAAGAACTAAAGGAGAGCGGCGCCAGGGCCATTATCCATGAGCCCGGAGAGCTTCTGGATTTTATTACAGGTGAGTGATAGTGGGAGGATTGAGAAAATGGAAGAGTATAATGAAGAATGTCTGCTGACATTTTTGAAAAATCAGGGCCGTCTGTTTGACGAACCGGTTGCGGAGAATCTTGCGGAGGCGGAGGCATTTCTGGAAGACTGTATGGCTGTGGTGGTATCCTCGATAGAGGAAGTCAGAGAGTATTTTCAGGAAAATGGCGCGGATGTGGAAGGAATGTCAGATGAGGAGCTGGAGGAAGCCAGCGAAGTGTTCTCACTGCCGGATGGGGGTTACCTGATTGTGGAAGGGTGAGAACACTGCTGTGCCCATCCGTTTAAAGGGGAACCAGCTGTCCATCTCCGGGCAGGGGGACGCTCTCCCCGTTCAGCCATTTGCTGTCCGGATGGGAGGAGTCGTAGTAGATGGTGCAGCCATTGGAGTTAATATTGCTGCAGTCTTTTCGTGTATTGCCCAGAAAAGAAATATAGGAATCTTCGGTTACATTCCAGGTGGAGGAATCGTCTAACTGTATGGAGGTTGTTTTCCCGGTATGCTCAGGGTCTATGGCGCCTGTGAATACGGAGCCTTCAGACAGCGTCAGGGAGACAGTGCTGATGGCGTCGCAGGATACATTTCCGTTTAGTTTCTGCTGGATTCCTGTGAGTGTAAGGTTTCCGCCGTTTTGCCCTGGAATGCCCCAGTTATTTGTTTCATTTCCGGCAGCAGCGATTAATGTGGCGCCGGGGAATTTAAGCCGGGTGTTCGTCAGGGTAATCTGGGCATCCGTGTTGGTTACATAAATCATAGGGCCGCCGCTGGTGGTTGTGAGCCTGGAGTCTGTGGCAGATAAGACGGCTGTGCCGGCCTGAGCGTCGCCGGAGGTGCTCTGGTAAAGCATCAGGCCGTTGTCTCCGCTGCCTTTCAGCTTACAGCTGGTAAGGTCCACGGAGTTTTTCCCCTCCACCACCAGAGTCTGTGCGCCTGAGGCGGTTCCGGAAGAATCCCGGACTGTGATTTTTCCGGTAGAGTAAATGCAGGGACTGCCTTCCCCCTGAGTGGACAGGGAGGCGCTGGTTACGTCAATGGTTCCCTCGCCCCGGTCAGTGGCCAGAGCCGCGCAGTGGGCGCCCTCTGTGGAGATATCCACATTGGAGGCAGTGATGCCTGCGCCGTAAGTGGCGTCCAGACCACGGGCGGAGTTTCCCTTTGTTTGGATTTTCGCCGTATCCACAAGTACGGAGGTATTTTTTCCGGTGGCGAAAATGGCGTTAGAACCTTCCCCGCTGGAGGTGATGTCTACATTGGTCAGCTCCGCGGAGCTGCCGGATGTGACAGCCAGTACGGCATTTTGTCCATAGAAATTGCTGTAATCCTCGCTGGAGGTGTCCCCGGATTTGGAAAGGGAGGCTCCTGCCAGCTGCAGTTTTCCGTAGTTTTCCACCAGGATGGTATTTTCGTCATCCTCTGCGGAAGAAAAGGATTCGTCAGAGGAAGTGGCTTTTTCTCCGTCAATGGTCTTTGCGCCGGTGAGGCTGATGTCTGCGGAATCTCCTGCCTCGTTGCCGCTGTTTCCTGGCCCCGGCTGGTCAGGCTGTACGGTGATGGAGACAGCTGTTTCCTGGTCTTCGTCTAATACCACTGCAATCATGTCTCCCTGGGACAAATTAGAGAGGGAGATTTTTTTTGATTTCTGGTCTTTTTCGGAGGCATAAGCAGTGTCCTTGGTGACAGTGATATCCCGGTCCTCCCCGCCGGGGCCGCCTATATCGCTGTCCGGCATGGCTGGGGGCTGTCCGGCGCCGTTACCGGATGAGGCTGGAGGCTGGCTGGTGTCGTTATCCGGCATGGCTGGAGGCTGTCCGTCCCCGTTTTCAGACAGGGAGGGCGGTTTTTCCATGCTCCCTGCAGGGCCGCCGGAGCCTCCGGGATTGCTGACAGTCAGGGTGATTGTGTCGTCTGTTATGTTTTTTACACGTCCCATTACTGTAAGGGTGTTTTCATCTGCTGTGTTTTTCTGATTTTCTGAAGTCTGCGCAGGGGCTTTACCGTCAGAATTTTCAGCGGTCCCGCACCCGGACAGAGCCCCGGCGGCGGTAACTGTTATAGCCAATAGTAAAATGATAACCTGTTTTTTCATAATGATATATACTCCTTTGATTCTGCGTATGTATCAAACCAGAAAGTGTCTGAGACATACTTTAGACATTGCATGATAACAGCATTATAAAAGATATATTTGTAAAACCTGTGGCAAAAGTGTGAAAGATATGTGTGCATGGGATGAGGCCCTGTATAATCAATATTTTATAGATTTTGGGTTTATTATTTATGATAATTTATAAAAAATTCATTGCAAAAGTAATGATAAAGGCATAAAATATGAATATCTTACATCACAGCGGCAGGGGAGAGTAAGGGAGCAGCAGTGAATGAAAATACGAGGAGAAAGAAAGTATCAGGAGGAGCATATAAAATTATGTATAGTTCAATCATTGAGATTAAGAAAGATGTGTCTTCTAATACTTTAGTACAATTGCGCAAAGATGCAGAAAAGGCATTTTCTAACCGGGCTGGCAGTGTAAAAAATTCCAGTAACGACCCATATAAGTTTGTATTTAAAGGCGATGAGGACCCTGGAGAAAACTGTGATATTCTCAAAGTGTTGGCAATGCCGATATATTAATATGGCTAAGACGAGAAAACAACCATGGCTGAATTTGTGTATGAGGGACTGCCGTGAAGCCAATGTCGGAAAAGAACACAGTAAGAATTATGTCTTTGATAAGAAAGCGGATGTTCCAGTAAGGAAACTTAATAATCACCTTTAGAGCGTGTTTGTCTTCGGCTATTGACAAACGTGGGAAATATGGTATCGTTAGAGTATATTTGAGAAAAAAGTGTTCCATAATGTCATAAAATTTGTCACAGTTTAGAACAAAAATGCTTTTGGAAAGGAGCATGAAGATGGGAAACGTAAGACGAGTATATGTGGAAAAAAAATCAGATTTTGCAATCGCGGCTAGGGAACTGCAGCATGAGATCGGCAGCTACCTGGGAATTTCCGGCGTGTCTTCTGTGCGGGTGCTGACCCGGTACGATGTGGAGAATATTTCAGAAGACAGCTTTGAGAAAGCCTGTCATACCGTGTTCGCAGAACCGCCAGTGGACAGCCTGTATCTGGAGGAATTTCCTGTTTCGCCGGATGCCCGTATTTTTTCCGTGGAATATCTGCCAGGGCAGTTTGACCAGCGGGCGGATTCGGCTGTGCAGTGCGTACAGTTTCTGAAAGAGGATGAGGAGCCGGTGATTCGTTCTGCCACCACCTATATAATAGAAGGAAAAATTTCAGACGGGGAATTCGAAAGTATCAAAGAACACTGCATCAACCCGGTGGATTCCAGGGAGACCGGGCTGGACAAGCCAAAGACTCTCATTACAAAGTTCGATGAGCCTGAGGACGTGAAGATAATGGCAGGTTTCTGCGCCATGGAAGAACAGGAGTTGAAAAGCCTGTACGATTCTCTGGGGCTTGCCATGACATTCAGGGATTTTCTCCACATTCAGAATTATTTCAACGGGCAGGAACACCGGGACCCCACAATGACGGAGATCCGCGTGCTGGATACCTACTGGTCAGACCACTGCAGACATACTACGTTTTCCACAGAGTTGAAAAATATTCAGTTCGGACAGGGGGATTACAGGAAGCCTCTCGTGGACGCATATGAGAGATATCTGGCAGACCGAAAGGAGCTTTATGGAGACCGGACGGATAAGAGTATCTGTCTCATGGACCTGGCGCTTCTGGCCATGAAGAAGCTGAAAGCAGAAGGAAAGCTTGATGATCAGGAAGAATCAGAGGAGATCAATGCCTGCAGTATTATAGTTCCTGTGGATGTGGACGGGAAAGAAGAAGAATGGCTGATTAATTTTAAGAATGAGACCCACAACCACCCCACGGAGATTGAGCCCTTCGGCGGTGCGGCCACCTGTCTGGGCGGAGCCATCCGCGACCCGCTGTCCGGGCGGACATATGTATATCAGGCTATGCGTGTCACTGGCGCCGCAGATCCCACAGTTTCGGTGAAAGATACCCTGAAAGGAAAACTTCCCCAGAAGAAGCTGGTGCGGGGTGCAGCCGCAGGGTACAGTTCCTATGGAAATCAGATCGGCCTGTCTACCGGATATGTGAAGGAGATCTATCATCCGGATTATGTGGCCAAGCGTATGGAGATCGGCGCCGTACTGGGCGCGGCTCCCCGGCGGGGAGTGATGCGGAAAAGTTCAGATCCAGGGGACAGGATTATTCTTCTGGGAGGCAGAACCGGGCGTGACGGCTGTGGAGGAGCCACCGGTTCGTCGAAAGTGCACACAGAGGCATCCATAGAAACCTGCGGCGCGGAGGTGCAGAAAGGGAATGCACCCACAGAGCGGAAGCTGCAGCGTATGTTCCGCAGGGAAGAGATCAGTAAACTCATTAAAAAATGTAATGATTTCGGCGCCGGAGGGGTGTCAGTGGCCATCGGTGAGCTGGCAGACGGCCTGCAGGTGAACCTTGATCTGGTACCAAAAAAATACGCCGGACTGGACGGCACGGAGATTGCCATATCCGAATCCCAGGAGCGTATGGCCGTGGTGGTAGATCCGAAAGATGTGGACAAATTCCTGGAGTTTGCCAGAGAAGAAAACCTGGAGGCAGTCTGTGTGGCAGAGGTGACAGAGGAACCCAGGCTGGTGCTCATGTGGAGAGGAAAGAAGATTGTTGATATTTCCCGGGCATTTCTGGATACTAACGGAGCCCGCCAGGAGACAGAGGTGGCTGTGGATATTCCAGACAGCGGGGAAAATCCCTTTGCCAAAAGAGAAGACATTGCAGATGTGCGGAAAAAATGGATGGATACACTGGCAGACTTAAATGAGTGTTCTCAGAAAGGTCTGGTGGAAATGTTTGACAGCTCCATCGGGGCCGCTTCTGTGTATATGCCCTACGGGGGAAAATATCAGCTGACAGAGACCCAGGCCATGGCTGCCAAAGTGCCGGTTTTAAAGGGAAACACCAATACCGTCACCTTGATGAGCTATGGGTTCGATCCCTTTATATCCAGCTGGAGCCCTTACCACGGCGCAGTCTATGCAGTGGTGGAATCTGTGGCGAGAATCGTGGCAGCGGGAGGGGATTACCAGAAAATACGGTTTACCTTCCAGGAATATTTCCGCCGCATGACGGAGGACCCCCGCCGCTGGAGCCAGCCGTTCTCAGCTCTTCTGGGGGCTTATGCGGCACAGCTGGGCTTCGGCCTGCCATCCATTGGCGGCAAGGACAGTATGTCCGGAACATTCAACGAGATTGATGTGCCGCCTACTCTGGTATCTTTTGCCGTAGACGTGGCCAAACAGCAGGATGTGATCACTCCGGAATTGAAACGGGCAGGAAGTAAGTTAATCTGGGTGCGTGTGGAAAAGGCTGATTATGATCTTCCGGATTATGAGGCGTTAAAAGAGCAGTATGGAAAACTTCACCAGGATATCCAGGCGGGCAGAATCATATCTGCCTATGCGCTGGGCAGACATGGTATCGCGGCGGCATTGAGCAAGATGGCCTTCGGCAATAAAATGGGCGTGAAGGTGGAACACCATGTGGATGCCAGAGATTTATTCGCCCCTGGATTCGGAGAACTGGTGTGTGAAGTTTCAGAGGGCCAAGTGGGAGAACTGGCGGTCACCTATACGGAGATCGGGGAAGTGACAGATACCGGTGCCATTGAATACGGAAATATGCAGATTCCTCTTTCAGAGGCACTAAAGGCGTGGACAGGAACTCTGGAAAATGTGTTTAAAACAGTATCCGGAGCCAGCGGCCAGGGCAGCACATCCATCTCTGCGGCAGGGGCTGGAACTTTAGAGGAAGGAACCTATGAGGACGGTCTGTACCATGCATCGAAGATTCATGTATGCAGCCACAAACTGGGACAGCCCACAGTATTTATCCCAGTGTTCCCCGGTACAAACTGTGAATATGACAGCACCAGGGCATTTACCCGGGCAGGGGCCAGGGTGGAGACAAGGGTGTTTAAGAATCTGACTGCTTTGGATATCCGTGAGTCAGTGGCAGAATTTGAAAAAGCCATTGGACAGGCGCAGATGATCATGTTCCCGGGGGGCTTTTCCGCAGGTGATGAGCCAGACGGTTCCGCCAAATTCTTTGCCACAGCGTTCCAAAATGAAAAAATCAAGGAAGCCGTGCAGAGGCTTCTGGATGAAAGGGACGGGCTGGCACTGGGGATCTGCAACGGCTTCCAGGCGCTGATTAAACTGGGGCTGCTTCCCCACGGCAGAATCACAGGACAGACAGAGGATTCCCCCACATTGACCTATAATACCATCGGACGGCATATTTCCAAGATGGTATACACAAAAGTGGTGTCGGACAAATCCCCATGGCTGGCACAGGCAAAGCTGGGCGGCGTCTACTGTAATCCCGCATCCCATGGGGAAGGACGGTTCGTGGCAGATAGTAAGTGGATAGAAAAGCTGTTCCTGAACGGCCAGACAGCCACACAGTACTGCAGTCCAGACGGAGAAGTGACCATGGATGAGACCTGGAACGTGAATGGTTCCTATTATGCCATAGAGGGAATCTTAAGCCCCGACGGCCGGGTGCTGGGGAAAATGGCCCACAGTGAGCGCCGGGACGACGGTGTGGCCATCAATATCTATGGAGAACAGGATATGAGGATATTTGAGTCTGGGGTGGATTATTTTAAATAAAGGAAAGAGATGGTGATACGAAAAAAGAAACTTCCCATAGGGATTGAAGATTTTGAAGAGATCAGGAAAGAAGATTTTTACTATATTGATAAAACGGGGCTTATTGCAGAGTTACTCCATAACTGGGGAGCAGTGAACCTATTTACCCGTCCCAGAAGATTTGGGAAAACTCTGAATATGAGTATGCTGGAACACTTTTTCTCACTGAATGGGAATAAAAGCATTTTTGACGGATTGAAAATTTCAAAAGAGACTGCGCTCTGTGAGGAATATATGGGAAAATATCCGGTTGTATCTATTTCCTTGAAAGGGATTGATGCACTGAGTTTTGAAATGGCATTCCGGATGGGAGCCCGGACTGTGAGACGGACAGCGTCAAAAGTGCAGTATCTTTTGGAGAGTGATGCGTTAAGTGAGAGTGATAAACTGGAATATCAGAGGCTTTTGGACAGCGATATGGACGAAGCCGCATTTTGTGACAGCTTGAGAATACTGTCAGAAATGTTGGAGAAGCATCATCATACAAAAGTTATCCTGCTGATTGACGAATATGATGTCCCTCTGGCAAAAGCCCATGCGAATGGATATTATGACCAGCTTGTTCA
>CANSYV010000036.1 GCA_947651335.1 uncultured Lachnospiraceae bacterium | reverse complement strand
TGTTTGGGATGATGATGGAAATTTTTGCCTCCTCCCTTACAGGATAGGACACCCGGTAGAACCCATAATCTTTGGTGTGGGAGACCCGGCCCGGTGTATTCGTGCGCCGCAGGTGTTCTTCTATTGCCTTTCTGCCAGCCTCGTAGGCGTACATTTTACTGGCCGGATTGTCTGCTGTGGAGGATTTGTGGGTGCGCCAGTGGTAGAGAATCTCCGGTACGTGATGGATTTTCTCTGCGCATTCGGTGCAGCGCAGGATGAAGTCATAATCCTGTGCCCCGTCAAATTCCTTCCGAAATCCCCCTGCCTGGGCCATCACCGTTTTCTTCACCAGGAAAAAGTGGGTGATGTAGTTGTTAGAGCGCAGCAAATCCAGGTTAAAGTCCGGCTTCAGGTGGGGCTGGAAGTGCTCAGACAAGTCTGTGGTTACTTTGTCCTCGTCTGTGTATACGCAGTCAATCTTTTGGTCTGCCTCCAGGGCACGGACTATTTCATACAGGGCATTAGGGGCCAGCAGGTCGTCGTGGTCCAAAAGCCCCAGATAATCTCCCTGCGCCATGGCCAGTGCCTGGTTAGTGTTTTCTGCTATCCCGGCATTCTCAGAGAGATTTTTCCAGCGGACCCGGCTGTCCCTGTCCCCGTACTCTGCCAGCACCCGGCGCACCGTCTCATCCTCCGGACTGGCATTTGCCAGGCACAGCTCCCAGTTGTCGTAGGTCTGGTCCAGAAGGGACTCTATCATTTCTCTCAGAAATGTCTCCGGTGTGCGGTAGACAGGCACCGCAACACTGATTTTCGGCTTTATTTTCCACCGTTTCTTCTTCTGGCGGGCCAGTTCTTCTTTTGAAGGGCGGTACTTTTCGTACCAGGGCCCGTAGGGGACTTCCTCCGGCTCAAACCGCTCTCCCAGGCGCACCCAGAATTCTTTCAGCCCGTAATGCTTCAGATAACGGATGCCCTTTTGTATGGTATAAGGGGAAAGCTTCCGAAAAAGCCTCCCCCACTCAATATGACTCATGGATCTATCCTCAATTACGCTTCATCAATCGCTTTTCCAATGTCATTTCTCATGTATTTATTTGAAAAATCAATCCATTTTACTGCTTCATAAGCATTTTTCCTTGCCTCTTTTAAGTCATTTCCCTTGGCGGTAATCCCCAGCACCCGTCCGCCGTTGGTGACCACTGTTTCCCCGTCCAGTTTTGTTCCCGCGTGGAAACAGTAATAGCCGTCCCGGTCCTTGAATTTTTCAAATCCATAGATGGGAATGCCTTTTTCGTATGCCAGTGGATACCCGTCTGAGGCCAGCACCACGCACACAGCCGCATTGTCCTCGAATTCCAGGTCAATGTCTGCCAGACGTCCCTCCAGACACGCCTCCACCACTTCTATGATATCGTTTTTCATTCTGGGCAGCACCACCTGTGCCTCCGGGTCGCCGAACCGGGCATTGTACTCCAGAACTTTCGGACCGTCTTTCGTGAGCATGAGGCCAAAGAACAGGATTCCGATAAAGGGCCTGCCCTCTTTTGCCATGGCGTCCACTGTGGGCTGGAAGATGTTCTTCTGGCAGAAATCGTCGATTTCCGGCGTATAGAAAGGACTGGGTGAGAAGGTTCCCATGCCGCCTGTGTTCAGGCCCTGGTCCCCGTCCTTGGCACGCTTGTGGTCCTGGGCGGATGTCATGGTTTTCACGGTCTTTCCATCTACAAAGGCCAGCACAGACACTTCCCGTCCTGTCATGAATTCTTCGATAACCATGGTGTTCCCGGCACTGCCGAACTTCTTGTCCTCCATAATGGTTTTCACACCGTCCCTGGCTTCCTCCATGTTCTGGCAGATGAGCACGCCTTTTCCAAGGGCCAGGCCGTCAGCCTTCAGCACAATGGGGAATTTTGCCTGCTCCAGATAAGCGATGGCTTTCGCCGGGTCGTCAAAATTCTCATAAGCCGCTGTGGGAATGTTGTATTTTTTCATCAAGTCTTTGGAAAATGCCTTGGAACCCTCTATAATAGCGGCATTCTTCCTGGGCCCGAACACTTTCAGCCCTCTCTGCTCAAACACATCCACAATGCCCCCTGCCAGGGGGTCGTCCATGCCGATAATGGTCAGGTCAATGGCCTGTTCCTGAGCAAAATCCGCCAGTTTCTCAAACTCCATGGCACCGATATTGACACATTCGGCATATTCCCCGATTCCTGCATTTCCCGGAGCACAATAGATCTTCGTCACTTTCGGGCTTCTTGACACACTCCATGCAACTGCGTGCTCCCGTCCACCGCCGCCTACTATCAGTATCTTCATTTTCCCTCTACTCCTTTATCCGTGCTGTTTTTTGTTCCACAACTATTTTTCCATTGGCTATCAGGTCAATGGCCTGGGGCAGAATCTGCCACTCCGCCTGCTCCATCACCCTGCGCTGGAGAGTTTCGGGCGTATCATCTGGCAGAATCTCCACTGCTTTCTGTAATATAATGGGGCCGGTATCCGTTCCCTCATCCACGAAATGCACCGTGGCTCCTGTCACCTTCACCCCACGCTCCAGAGCTTTCTCATGGACATGCAGCCCATAACACCCTGTCCCGCAAAAGGACGGAATCAGCGCGGGATGCACATTGATAATCCGGTTTGGATAGGCCTTCACAACTGCCCTGGGCATGACCACCATGCACCCTGCCAGAACAATCAGCTGGGTGTCATAGGACTGCAGTGTTTCCAGCAGAGCCTGATAATACTGTTTTCGGGTGTCATAGGACTTTGGTGAAAGGCAGAGTGCCGGGATGTTGTGTTTCTCAGCCCTCTTCAGGGCATAGGCCCCGGGATTGTTGCTGATGACCACTTCCACCGATGTGTTGGTAATCCTGCCCTCATCCATGGCATCCAGGATTGCCTGCAGATTGGTGCCGCCCCCTGAGACCAAAACTGCGGTTTTTAACATAATGTCACTCCTTTTTCACCGGAAACAATGGTTCCCACCACGTAAGGCGTCTCTCCCGCCTCTTTCAAAGCCTTTACGGTCCGGTCCGCATCTGCCGCATCCACAGCGGCGATCATGCCGATTCCCATATTATAAGTATTATACATCACCTGTTCCTCAATACCGCCTTTTTCAGCCAGCAGGCCAAACACAGGGGGAACCGGGTAGCTGTCTTTTTCAATCCGCGCGTGGACGCCTTCGCTGAGCATACGGGGAATATTCTCATAGAATCCTCCTCCGGTGATATGGCAGCATCCGTGGATAGAAACTCCAGCCTCACGGATGGCAGACAGGGCTTTTACATAAATCTTTGTGGGAGCTAACAGCGCCTCGCCCAGGGTGCATCCCAGTTCTTCATATCTTGTCTCCAAAGACTCTTTGGTCATATCAAAGACTTTGCGCACCAGGGAGAAACCGTTGCTGTGCACACCGGAGGAGGCCATGCCCACCAGCACATCCCCTGGCTTTATGTCTCTTCCTGTGATCAGATCCTTTTCATCCACAATCCCCACGGCAAAGCCGGCCAGATCATACTCATCCTCCGGATAGAATCCCGGCATCTCTGCCGTCTCTCCGCCGATTAAGGCAGCACCTGCCTGTACGCATCCTTCCGATACGCCGCTTACAATCTCCGCGATTTTCTCGGGGAAATTCTTGCCGCAGGCAATATAATCCAGGAAAAACAGCGGCTGTGCGCCGGCGCAGGCAATATCGTTGACACACATTGCCACACAGTCAATCCCCACCGTATCATGCTTGTCCAGCAAAAACGCCAGTTTCAGCTTTGTCCCCACTCCGTCTGTTCCTGAGACCATGGTGGGCTTTTCCATGTTTTTAAACCCTTCCAGGGAAAACGCTCCGGAAAATCCGCCGATTGATGTGAGCACCTCCGGGCGCATGGTCCTGCCGATATGCTTTTTCATCAGCTCCACTGAACGATAGCCCGCCTCAATATCTACGCCTGCCTTTTTATAATCCATAGCACCCTCCTAATACTCCTGATACCCTGTCTGCTGCAGACGGGCATCCTTCGCCTCCACCTGTTCTTTCAGTTCTTTTGCATACTCTTTCAGCCGTCCCAGCAGTTCTTCATCGGATACAGCCAGAATCTTTGCCGCCAGAAGACCCGCGTTGGCCCCGCCATTTATGGCCACTGTTGCCACTGGTATTCCGGAAGGCATCTGCACAATGGAGTACAGAGAATCCCTTCCCCCCAGAGAAGTTGTGTGCATGGGAATCCCGATCACAGGCATGGGGAATATGGCCGCACACATGCCGGGAAGATGGGCCGCCATGCCCGCGCCTGCGATGATCACTTTCAGGCCCTTTTCCTCCGCCGATTTGGCGTATTCAAAGAACACATCCGGCTCCCGGTGTGCTGAGATAATCCGCATCTCATACTCCACCCCCAGCTTATCCAGTATTTCCGCCGCTTTTCTCATCACAGGCATGTCCGAATCACTGCCCATGACAATTCCTACCTTTGCCATCTCTCTACCTCCTTACCGTTTCTTACCATTTTATTATGTTTATATCTCTTTTGTCAATGAATCAGTTTGCGGGTGATTTCTGTCCGAATGGATCACCAGCCAGAGTTTGGAGAAACCCGCCGCTATCCTGCTAATAACGGCTCATTTAATTCTTCCGTCCCAGGCAGGACAAATCTTCCGTCCTCCAGGATTTTCACCGTTCCATTGGGAGTCATCACCTGAATATGGCCCAGCTCGTCATAGGGTATGGTGATATCCGTGTGGCATCCCATATAAGCCTTGTCTTTATCCTGAAAGCGCAGCCTTGAGACTTCATTATCCCGGGCAATCACTTCCCTGCCATCGGGATTCTTCACCACAACATCCTCTGACCAGCTGTAGCAGGTATCCCCCACCGCAAAGTGAGGACCCATTTTCTCCGCTATTAATATAGGAAGTTTAGCCTCAATCTGATATTTCCTGGCCGCCATATAAGCCGTGGTATTGGTGCCGATGGCGAACTCTCCCATGGGAAGACTCTCGTGATGATACAGCACATTTTCCCTGATATATTTTTTGTTCTCTTCTTCCACGGGAAAATTACCGCAGCGATAATCGGTTACCATTCCATCCTGAAAAACCAGCTCCAGGTCCTTGTACAAAAGCCCGTTCAAATACACCTGGCTCACATGGAGCACACCATTGGTGCCCTTCAGCCTGGGGGAAGTGAACACCTCCCCCACGGGAATATTCACATCCGCCACACAATTTTCAAAAGCCGTCTGGCTGTCCCTGTCCTGGATGGGATGAAGCGCCACAGTCAGATCCGTACGATTTGTGCCCTTTCCCTGAATATGCACCTGGTCCCCTTGGTCCAGGGCCTGAATAATCCTCTGCTGTATCTGTTCATAGACTTTGGCATCCAGGGTGTTAATCCGCACCACTTCCCGGAAAATCTCGGGAAACTGCCCGCCAATCTCCGGCACCGGCCAGGCAATGATAGTGAAACTGCGTTCTTCCCCTTTAATATAACGGTTGGTAATCTGTGACAGCTGATTATCCATATAAACCTGGAGTTTCTGCTGGCTCTCGCTCAAAGCCAGCGCCTCCGGCTGATTTTGGGGCGTAAAAGGCGTCTCCCCGAATATCTCCATCACCGCGGGGCCCCCGTGCACATCTGCCAGCTCTTTATATTTCTCATAGGCCGTCTGTGCCGCCCGCAGCCTGCGCTGGATGAAATCCTCGTCCAGAAACAACGCAGCGTCCCCCCGGTGGTCATAATCAAACTGCTGATTGGGTATATGCCCATAATAGCCGATTCTGTGGTGCTGCTTCTTATTGACCACATGAACAGCCGCCCGGTACACCACCGGCTGCAGGCCCATGCAGCGAAACTGCCCCACAGCCACCCGGACCACCCGCTCAAATCCCAGACAGTAGCGGATATTCACTGTCTTCTTTTTGGATAAGTCCTTATTGCCGTTGATAAATCCCATCCGGTAGCCCTCGGTATACGTGCGTGCCATCCGGTCAATCTCCTCCTGGCTCAGACTCCCCAGAAACTGGGCTGTCCGGCATTCACTGTCTGTGATGTATTCCCCAAAATCATACAGGTATTCTGGAGTTCCCAGGTCTGCTTCCATGAGAATCTTCTCCGCAAAAGAACAGGAAGGGTCCAGCTGCTCTTTGATACGCCTTTCCACCATATCCTCACAGTAATCGCTCACATACCAGTACAGAATATCCCGGATTTCTTTTGGCTTCGGCAGTTCTTCCCGGGAAAATGCCCCGTACACTTCCAAAAACAGTTCACAGCATACGGTCATATCCCAGAGACGGCCTTCCATACTGTACACAATCATTCCCCTCAGTTCACTGTATAAAAAACTCAGATAACGCCCGTAATCTCCCAGACATTTGACTGCATATGCAGGATTTCCGTAAGAATGGCTGTAGTGCCCAGGCAGAATATCTTCATATAACATGGCATTCTTTTTCTTCTTTTCTTCGAAGGTAAGTTCCTTCCAGCCGGCTCCCGTCTCTGCCGCCAGCAGCAGGAACCTGGCAGTCCGCACAAAATAATCCCTCCACGGCTCTCTGCCTGCCATGCCTTCCCCGGCTTCCCTGATAATCTCCTGAACCCGGCCCCGGGCCAGCTCCCAGCGTTCCTCTAATATATTTTCCAAAAACTATCAGCCGCCTTTCTGTATGCTGTTTTTCATTGATTAGATGCAGATGCATCCGTCTTTAGATTCCCAAGCTCCACGTGTTTTTGAATCAGCCCCTCCAGATACTCCCAGAGCCGGGGCGCCCACTGGCGGACACGCTCGTTCCTCTTGTAAACCTGTTCCACGAAAATCCCGTGTTCTCTCCAGCTTTTTCCCCCGGAGGCATCGTTTAACAGCAGCGGCTGGCAGTTATCCAGCACCCGTGCGAAACGCGCTTCCGGGCTTTCACATGCCTCGAATTCCTCCCAAAGACCGCAAAAATACCTGCCCTGTTCTTCCGGAAGTATACCAAACAGTTTTTGGGCAGCCTCCACTTCTTTCTGATGCTGAGCCTCCTGTGCCGCCTGGTCATAGGCATAGGCATCCCCTGCATAGATTTCCACCAGGTCATGTGCCAGAACCAGCTCCACCGTCCTGGCCGCATCCACAGGCTCCGGCATATATTCCTTCAGTACCAGAGCGCACATGGCCAGATGCCAGGAATGCTCCGCATCATTTTCTTTCCTGATTCCGTCAGACAGATACGTCTGCCTGCCGATCATCTTCAGTTTATCAATCTCACGCAGAAACTCCATCTGCTGTACTAACCGCTCGTGCATATTTCCTCCATAATCGAAACGTGTGCTGGGCCGCCAGACTTCCGGATACAGCTTAAACCCCAAGCAGGTACAGACCCAGCCATCCCACCATAATCAGCCCGTTGGCAATGGCACCAGCTGTACAGTATGAATGAATCCGGTCCTTTGCGGAAAAACTCACCATTCCCATAATGAAACCGTAAAACGCCAGCAGTATGGCACAGACACTGATTCCTCCAATGAGAGCCTGGCTGATCACATATTCCTGCAGGAAAAAGGATACCGCAACCGCAGCCAAAAAAAGTACAAAAGAAATGACAGCCAGAACCACGGAATAGATTCCGCCCTCCGCCTGCTTCTGCTGTGCAAATGAATATCTATACCTCTTTGCCATACAGTCTCCTCCTGATCTCATTGCAGACCCAAAATGCCACATACCCCAGAAAGGCCCCCAGTGTATTCAACACCAAATCGTCCACATCAAAACATCCCACCCTGAAAACCAGCTGGACAGTCTCCACACATAAACTCAAGGAGAACCCGCCCAGTGTTACCAGCAGACAATTCTGAAAACGGCAGTGCATCACCGGCAGAATATACCCAAAAGGGACAAATCCAACCACATTGCCGAAAATATTCAGCGCCATGGCCAGAGTGCCCACTTTCTCCCGGTAAATCCAAAACCTCTTGATCTCCGCAAAAAGCTTCAGATTATACCGGTATTCCCGGGTAATATCTCCTGTCCTTCCATAAGACTCCGCAAAAAACAAAAAATACACCAAAAGCCCCATATACAGCACAAACAAAAGCCTGCCCACACTGCGAATCCACCTTTTTGTTTCCCTTCTCACATCTCCATCCTCAAAATACCCGTATATACATTATTATATGGTTATTTCATTCTTTCTTTTCAGCAGACGGGCACCGCTTATAATCATCAAAATTCCACTCACCACTCCCACCGCTGCCACGATAATTCCCAGAGACAGATCTACCACTCCGGCCCAGACAACTGTTTTATAGATTTTTTCATTCATAACCAGCTCTCCTTACATATTTTAATGAGATGCCCCGTACTGTTCATAATAGGCATCAATCGCCTCTTTTAATGTATCGTCAATGATCACTTTTCCTTTGTATGGGCGGTTATACAGATGAGAAACCACTTCTTCCATGGTCACAATGGCTGTTGTCTGAAGCCCATATTGCTCCGCAATCTCCTGCAGGGCTCCCTTGTCCCCTCTGCCTCGCTCCATCCGGTCCACAGATACCACCAGCCCCAGGGGCTGCACCTGGCCCTGGGCCTTCAATATGGGCATAGTCTCCCCGATGGATGTCCCGGCTGTGGTCACATCCTCAATGATCACCACCTTATCTCCTTCCCCCAGCGGGCTTCCCAGGAGAATCCCCTTGTCCCCGTGGTCTTTTACTTCCTTTCTGTTGGAACAATAGCGCACATCCATCCCGTAAATCTCACTGACAGCCATGGACGCCGCCACAGTCAGAGGAATCCCTTTATAGGCAGGTCCAAACAGCACATCAAATTCCAGGCCAAAAGCCTCTTTAATGGCTCTGGCATAATACTGCCCCAGTCTGCGCAGCTGGGTGCCTGTGCGGTAAAACCCTGTGTTCACAAAAAACGGGGTCTTACGGCCGCTCTTGGTGACAAAATCCCCAAACTTCAGAACATCGCAATCAATCATAAATTCTATAAATTCCTGTTTGTAACTCTCCATCCGGAAACCTCCTGTTGTAAACTCACCGTATTTTCAGATGCGCCCTCAATGGCAGTCTGTATCAAATTCCCTCCCATTCTACCATATCATTTGGGAAATAACAATTATTTTCCGGAAATATCCTATAGCATTCATCATGTCCAAATTTTTAAGAAAATTTACATTGACAACCACCTCCTTGAGTGTATAATTGGCTTAAATAGAAAGGTGGATCAAATGCAATATCGAAAAGACAAAAAAGGAAATGATATCTCAATTCTCGGCTATGGATGTATGCGTTTTTCCAGACAGGGAATCGGAATAGACCTGGACAAAGCACAAGAGGAGGTAAAAGCAGCTATAGAAGGCGGGGTAAATTATCTGGATACCGCCTATATCTACCCTGGCAATGAAACAGCTGTGGGGGAGATCCTGCACCGCCTGAAGTGCCGTAACAAAATATATCTTGTCACAAAGCTTCCTCATTAT
>CANSYV010000035.1 GCA_947651335.1 uncultured Lachnospiraceae bacterium | reverse complement strand
GCTTCAGAATCCGGCTGATTTTCCGAATTAGTCCCTGGGCCAGTGTATTGAAGGATACGAACATTTCATCTGCGGCCTCAAAGCTGAGGCGTATCACCAGGTAATCCTCTTTCAGCAGCTGTTCCAGAAGATATAGTGTGGTGGTTTTTCCATACTGTCTGGCCCGGTTGATGGTGAAGTATTTTCCGGCTTGGATATAGTCTGAGAGGATGGTATGGAGTTTTTCGCTGATATCAGCCATATAGTGCCGGTTTGGAATGCAGAGACCGGTGACGTTAAATTTTTTGGGCAGGCGGTCAATCATGTTTTTAGCAATTTCTTGATAACTCATGGAAGCACTTCCTTTTTTACGATTCTTTTTTAGATACCGATACTCCATAAATCCACACTTTATTTGCATACAGGGTTTCTTTTCATTTATATTCTACTGTAAGTTGTGGCTGCGGTCAACAGACAAAATAAATGGAACGGCTAAATTTCAGGCGGAAGCTTTCATAAAAGTTAAAAGTTTGAGCAATATTATGAAAAAGCTACCAATAATTGTGTTTCTGCTGTATAATAAAATCATATCTATGACAAAGGATTCAAATAAGAAGAGGAGGGTATCAGTATGAAGCGATTTTGGCGGCGCATGACTTCATTCATGACAGCGGCTGTCATGTGCGTATGCCTGGTCTGTTCCCCGGTATGGGCGGCAGGGGCAGAGGCGGAAGATATACTTTCCGTGAACGACGCAGAAACGGTGGAAACTGTAGAACCTGCGGAAATTGCAGGAACTGAGGAAAAGGAGGCTGATGCACAAGCAGAGCCTGAGACGGCAGAGGCTGCAGACGAGGAGGAGTTTCAGGCGGAGGCAGAGACTCCCAACGAAGAGATAGGACAGGAAGATGACATGGGTGTGTTTGAGGTTTATGCGGCCCAGACCTCCATGGACTATTACACGGCTGTCTCCGAACTGGTGAAAGACCAGGAAGATATGGGCGTTTTCAGCGGAGGAGAATATGAGAGTGCCCGCCTGTTGATTAAGGGGGCAGGGAACCTGGAATTTTCCCAGTATGAGGGCGTACAGAAAGTAGTTTCAGATATGGAAGGACGTTATACCGTTCAGTTTTCTGACAGCCAATTGGCAGAGGAAGCCGCGGCAGTTCTCAATGGGATGGACTCGGTTGAATATGCGGAGCCGGACAGGAAAATGGCTATCTACAGCTCCGAAAATGATACAAAAGAGACCGGGAGAGAAGACCTGGATGGAGAAATGGGGGCAAAAAGAGCCTCACAGCATAAATCATGGGGAATCGGAAACATCGGTGCAGACGAGTATGCCGCCTATGCAGGTTCCGTATCTTCCCGTACAGTGAAAGTGGCAGTGGTTGACACAGGAGTGGATGCCTCCCATACATACCTGGAAGGACGGGTTCTCTCCGGAAAGGATTTTGTGGATAATGATTCAAATGCGGATGACGGACATTACCACGGTACCCATGTGGCCGGAACAGTTGTGGATGCCACCATGGAACTTACGAATATCAAGATTATTCCGGTACGTGTCCTGAATTCCCAGGGCAAAGGAAGTACTTCCAATGTGGCCAACGGGATTCGGTATGCCGCTGACCAGGGGGCGGACGTAATCAATATGAGCCTGGGAGGCGGACACAGCAGCGAGATAGACAATGCTGTCAGCTATGCTGCCTCTAAAAATGCCCTCTGTGTGGTGGCAGCGGGAAACGACAATATTAATACATCCAATGAGTGCCCGGCACATGTGGAGGAAGCGGTTACCGTGGCGGCCATTGACAGCAGCGAGACGAAAGCATATTTTTCTAATTATGGAAATGAAGTGGATTTGTGCGCGCCGGGTGTGGATATTGTCAGCTGTGTGCCTGGTGGAAGCTATCGCTCGTTAAATGGTACATCCATGGCCACACCCCATGCGGCGGCATGTGCTGCGTTATTAAAACTGGCAAATGCCTCATATACTCCGGCGCAGCTGCAGGATGCCATGAAGGATTCCTGCCGTGACCTGGGGACCAGCGGGTGGGACCGTTATTATGGCAATGGAATCATTGACCTTCGAAAGAGTCTGTCCGATGAAAATCCGGACCAGGACCCGGCCACAGTGACCCCGTCAGAACGGGATGTGGTTCTGGCTCAGGCGGGGGAATCTAAGACAATTACCCTGACAGCAGGAGGAAATCTTCCGGACAGATTCTATCTCAACTATGCGGAAAGCGGTTCTGGATTCACCTGCAGCTGGAAAGGCGGCTGGTATGGGAACCATCAGCATGATTTGGAGATTACTGCCACAGAGGCTGGAAGAGGCACCATTACCGTTTCGTTGAAAGACAGCTATGCCGATACGGCAGCTGCCACAACTCAGATTAATGTCAGGGTGGGTGATACCCGGTATCCTGCGGGGGGAACAGTGACAGACTGGCACTATTTGGAATCGGCTCATAGCTATACCAGCGGTTCTGATTACACATGGACCTACACTTCGCCGGAGGCATCCCGGGGAATGGCATTGACCTTTGATGGACAGACGGAGGTAGAAAGCGGGTATGATTACATCTACATCTATTCTGGAAGCGCCACAGATGGGGATGATGTCCTTGTGGGTACATATACAGGTACAGACCTGGCGGGACAGACCATCAACGTCTCAGGCCAGACAGTGAAGATACGCCTGACTTCCGACAGTTCGGTGGAAAAATGGGGATTTAAAGTCACGGAACTTGAACCCACCGATGTGAAATATCCTCATGGAAGTGAGCAGGTAGACGACTGGCATGACCTGGAATCCCAGCATGACTATGAGGGAGGTTCGGATTATACCTGGGTGTATACATACCCCGGGGATGCAGAGAAGCTGGATGTGACTTTCAGTGAGGAGACAAAAGTAGAGGGATATCCCTATGACCATATTCATGTCATGGACGGCAGCGGCACTGAAGTTGGAGTTTACTACGGAACAGATCTGGCGGGGCAGACCGTCCCTGTTCCGGGTAAAACGGTAAAAATACGCCTGGTTTCCGACAGTACGCTGAACTACTATGGTTTCCGGGTTTCGGATTTGAAGGCCGTGTCAGCCGGGGATGACGGGGACACCGTTGTAGATGACTGGAGGGAGCTGGAATCCAAACATAATTATGACAATAATTATGATCATACCTGGGTGTATACCCGTCCTGGAAATGCCAGCAGCCTGGATGTGACATTCGACGAACAGACAAAAGTGGAAAACAGCTATGACCACATTTATATTTACACAGGTGATGGCACGCAGGTGGGCGATTATACAGGTGATGAGCTGGCGGGAAAGACAATCAATGTCAGCGGTTCTACGGTGAAGATACGTCTGACTTCTGACGGCTCTGTGGCTTATTACGGATTTAAAGTAACGGATGTAAAAGAGGGCGGAAGCAGCAGTTTCCCGGAATCTGAACACGATTATGAGAATAATTTCGATTACACATGGAGGTGGACGGGACCTGAAGACGCGTTGAATCTGGACGTGACATTCGATGACCAGACGAAGGTAGAGAACCGTTACGACCACATTTATATTTACGATGGCAGCGATGTGCAGCTGGGAGATTATACCGGCACAGAGCTGGCAGGGAAGACCATCCGTGTTCCCGGAAATGTGGTGAAAATTCGACTGACCTCTGACAGTTCCCTGACTTATTACGGATTCAAAGTAACAGATATTACACCATTGTATTCCAATACCAATGTGGAAATAAAAGCACAGGATATCTCGGCACCGTCAGGCGCTCTGGCAGAGGTGCCTGTCACAATCAGCGGAAATCCGGGAATTGCCGGGCTTTCCTTTGACGTCAGCTATGATGAGAATCTGATGACACTGGCTTCTGCAGAAGCAGGTTCTGTGTTGAATAAAGGCACACTTACCGTGAACCGCAATATTGTCAACTGGTACAACAATGACAATGTGACAGAAGACGGGACACTTTTGACTTTGAAATTCCGTATCAACAGTAATGCGGAACAAGGAAGCTCCACGGTAAATGTGGGACTTCACGGCGGGAAAAAGAATTTAAGGGACAAAGATAATACTTACATTGAGGCAGTTTATCAAACTGGCATTATCAGTATCACCGGAGGGTTGCTGGGTGATTTGACAGGAGATGGGGATCTGACTGTCGGAGATGTGGTATGTTTAAATCGGGCTTTGGATGAGTTGATAGAATTGGATGAGCGCCAGCAGAGGCTTGCCGATGTGGATAAGGACGGGGAATTAACGATTGGAGATTTAATACGTCTTCACCGTATTGTCTTGGGCGAGATTTCTCCGTCAGCAGAACTGGCAGCAGTGGGTATACAGGAGGAGACTCCAGAGAGAACTGTGAATATCAGTGTTGGGAGTGGTACGGTTTTAAGAGGAGGAAAGATTTCCCTGCCAGTGGAGATTTCCAATAATTATGGAATAGCAGGCATGGATTTTTGCATCAGTATACCAGATGGCTGGATATTAGATTCCATTAGCAAAGGCAGTTTGTTAGAAAATATTGGTACTTTTGAAGTAAGAGAAAATAATGTATTATGGTATAGCAATAAGAATGTAATAGATAATGGCGTGCTGTTCTATGTGAATCTAACCGCAGGTGAAGAAGCGCAAGCGGGTGCAGTCTCTGTTTCATTAAAAGACGGTAAGATTAATAGTCTGGTTAATCAAAATATAAATTCCATCGGCGCAGATTTTACAGACGGCAGAGTAACACTGGAGGAAAAAGACACACCAAAAGATCCCATTCACATCAGCAGTACAACCATTGAACGAATACCAAATCAGGATTACACAGGCCAGGCAATCAGGCCGGAGCTGACCATAAGAGATGGAAATAAGACGCTGGAAGAAGGAACAGATTACACAGTTTCCTATTACAACAATGTGAAGCCGGGAACAGCGCTGGTGACCATTACCGGGAAAGGCGGTTATACTGGTTTGGCCTTCACATCATTTACGATTGAAGGAGATGAACCTGTAATTGAAAAAGGCAGAACCTACACAGTTGGAAATCTGAAATATAAAGTAACAAATGCCAGGACAAACGGAACCGGAACCGTCACGGTTACAGGGGCCAGAAACAAAAGCATCACGTCGGTTACCATAGGGAAAACCGTGAAAATCAACGGTATCACATTGAAAGTCACGGCAATTGCCAGCCAGGCATTCAAAGGATGCACAAAGCTGAAGACGGTAAAGGTCAATGCCAATGTAACACAGATTGGCAAAGATACTTTCAAGGGAGATAAGAAGCTGCAGAAAGTGACAATTTCGTCCACAGCTCTGAAATCAATAGGGGGTCAGGCATTTTATGGATGCAGCAAACTTACTTCCATTACACTGAAAACATCCAGACTGAACAGTGTGGGAAAAAATGCGGTGAAAGGCATTGGGAAAAAAGCGGTAATCAAAGTGCCGTCGAAAAAGGTAAAAGCGTATAAGAGATTATTCAGCAAAAAAACGGGCTTTCGATCACCCATGAAAGTGAAGAAATAGTCGAATTCCCCCGCTCCGGAACATGTTTCCAACAGGCTTTTGGAGCGGGGGAAATCTGTTCATATCTACATTTCCCGTTGACACAGAAGTCTTTTCATGCTATAGTAATCATGAAATTTTGTAAAAAAGATAGAGGTTGCGTTTTTCATCAGTAGACTGCCGGATGTTTCAGGTACAGAAGAAAGCAGAGGAAAGGGGAAGACGCCGAAAAGATATGGCGCCTGACGTCATGTTTTTGGGCATATGGTGAAGAATCATATGACTGTCATCTTGAGGGGGACGCATCGGGATGGGGAGCTATCTAGGGAATATTTTTGGTGGATTGTGTTCTTTAGAGGTGAACTTCCGTTTGCCTTTTTTTGTTTGTTTAAGTTTGTTTCAGAAAAAATGAGGAGGAAAAAAGCAATGGCTATTTTTACAGGAGCTGGCGTGGCAATTGTCACACCTATGCTGTCAAACGGAGAAGTGAATTATGATAAACTGGAGGAGCTTCTGGAATTCCAGATTAAGAACGGTTCAGATGCCATTATCATCTGCGGGACCACAGGGGAATCATCCACACTGACTATGGAAGAACATTCAGAGGCCATACGTTTTACTGTGGAAAAAGTGAAGAAAAGAATTCCGGTTATTGCAGGGACTGGTTCTAACTGCACGCAGACAGCCATTGATTTGTCCCGGGAAGCTGAAAAAGATGGGGCGGATGGACTGCTCCTGGTGACGCCATACTATAATAAAGCTACACAGAATGGCCTGATTGCCCACTATACAAGGATTGCGTCTGCTGTTTCAGCACCGATTATCCTTTATAATGTGCCCAGCAGGACAGGATGCAACATTCTTCCGGGGACTGCGGTGGCTCTGGCGAAAAATGTGCCTAATATTGTGGGAATCAAAGAGGCCAGCGGAAATATTTCACAGGTGGCGGAGCTGATGGCTCTGGCAGACGGATGCATTGATTTGTATTCTGGAAATGATGACCAGGTGGTGCCTCTGATGGCCTTGGGCGGAAAAGGTGTGATCTCCGTGTTATCCAATGTGGCTCCTCAGCAGACCCATGATATGGTGCAGAAATTCCTGGACGGAGATATCGAAGGCAGCAGGAAGATACAGCTGGACGCACTGCCGCTTATTAATGCGCTTTTCTGTGAAGTGAATCCCATTCCCGCGAAAGCGGCACTGAATCTCATGGGAATGGAAGTGGGTTCCCTTCGTGCGCCATTGACGGATATGGAACCTGCAAATCAGGAGAGACTGGCAAAAGCCATGAAAGAGTTCGGTATTCCTCTTGCTTAGGAGCTGTAGAAAATAACTGATATAGATTGCGCGGGATGTGTCATACAGGAGAGAAAAGATGACAAGAATTATAATGAACGGCTGCAACGGACATATGGGCCAGGTGATCAGCAATCTGGTAAAAGATGATGCGGATGCGGTGATTGTGGCCGGAGCGGACAGGATCAATAATCGGGATAACGGATACCCGGTATTTAACGAGATTGGCCAGTGTGATGTGGAAGCGGATGTGGTGATTGATTTTTCAGCGCCGGATGCCCTGGACGGTCTGCTGGACTATTGTATGGAACATCAGCTGCCAGTGGTTTTGTGCAGCACCGGGTTAAGTGAGCAGCAGCTGGCCCAGATAGAGGAGGCCAGCAAGAAGACTGCTGTCTTAAAATCCGCGAATATGTCTCTGGGTATCAATACCCTGCTAAAATTAATTCAGGATGCAGCAAAAGTTCTGGCAGGGGCCGGATTTGACATGGAAGTGGTGGAAAAACACCACCGTCTGAAAAAGGACGCACCCAGTGGAACGGCTCTGGCCCTGGCAGACAGTCTCAACGATGCCATGGGCAATGCCTATCACTACGTATATGACAGAAGCCAGAGACTGGAAGCCAGAGATGAGAAAGAGATTGGTCTGTCAGCAGTCCGCGGCGGTACCATTGTGGGAGAGCACGACGTGATTTTCGCAGGGCCGGACGAGGTGGTCACGTTCAGCCATACAGCATATTCCAAGGCTGTGTTTGGAAAAGGCGCGGTGGAAGCGGCAAAATTTATGGCAGGAAAGAAAACTGGCTACTATCATATGAGTGATGTGATTGACGGGTAAAATATTTACATTTTTCATGCATAAAATTCTCCAATTAGGAAGATATTATAAACATGATTTCGAAGGAAAAGGAGAATGAAACATGAAAATGAAGAAATTGATGTTGTGTGGAATTGCTGCTCTGGTACTGTGCATGGCTACTGCCTGCGGATCAAATAAGGATAACGCCAATGACAACAATGGCGCGAAAGATCAGACGGAGCAGAATGCGGCGGATGATAATGCCGGGGATGATACCAATCGGGACGACAATGATCCTGACAACGCCAATGACAGAAAGTCTGAAACGGACGGCAATGATGCCAATGGTTCCGGAACTGCCGGGGATAACGACAATACAGACAATAACGGCGCGGGAACTGACGGCTCGGTAGTGGATGATATCGGCGAAGGAGTGGAAGATCTGGGCGATGATGTAGACGATGTGCTGGATGATGCCACAGATGACACAGCCGATGACAATAGGACAGACACGAAAGAAGGCCGTAATAATAACAGTGTGACAGAAGGCAATGAATAAGAATGCCGGATAAAAGTAAAAGGGTGGGGCGGTACTGCGTCTCATCCTTTTTTGGGTAAGTGTTTTCAGAGGTCCCAACTCTGGTTATGAAATAGACGCTCTAGGGAGGGAAAGAAAATGAGAATTCGTCCGTGTATTGATATACATAACGGCAGGGTGAAGCAGATTGTGGGAAGCAGCTTGAAGGATCAGGACAGCCAGGCGGTGGAAAATTATGTGGCAGAGCAGGACGCGGCCTTTTTTGCGGAATTGTACCGGAAAAAGGGGCTGGCAGGGGGGCATGTGATAATGCTGAATCCCAAAGGGTCTCAGTATTATGAGGCTTCCCGGGCACAGGTAATGGCGGCGCTGGCGGCATATCCTTATGGGCTGCAGGCTGGCGGCGGGATTTGCGCGGAGAATGCATGGGAGTATCTGGAGAAAGGGGCCAGCCATGTGATTGTCACTTCTTATGTATTCCAGGACGGTCATATGAATGAAAAAAATCTGGAAAAGCTCATAAAGGAAGTGGGGCGTGAGCATCTGGTGCTGGATTTGAGCTGCAGAAAAAAAAGCGGAGATTATTATATTGTCACAGACCGGTGGCAGAAATTTACCAATATCAAGGTGGATGGGGGGCTGTTGAAGGAACTGGGAGAAAATTGCGCGGAGTTTCTGGTACATGCAGTGGACATGGAGGGAAAAGCGGCGGGAATTGACCAGGAGCTGGCGGGACTTCTGGCCGGGTATGAGGGACGTCCGGTTACCTATGCAGGGGGAGTGGGAAGCTATGAGGATTTGGAGCGGCTGCGCCGGTATGGAAAAAACCGTCTGGATGTGACGGTGGGCAGTGCGCTGGATCTCTTTGGCGGTGCGCTGGAATTTGAAAAAGTAGTGGAATACTGTGATTAATTGCAGCAGCGATTGAAAATTTTTTTCAGAAATTTCCAAAAATTGATGCAAAATTCTTCCAGGAGTGTTATAATAGTCCCATCAGAAGCAGCTGGATGGCTGCAAAAATAAATGTAAGGGGGCCTGAAAATATGCGTTTTATTATCAGTGGAAAAAATCTTGATGTAACAGAAGGGTTGAAGACAGCAGTTCAGGACAAGCTTGGAAAGCTGGAACGTTATTTTACTCCCAATACGGAAGTGCATGTAACCTTGAGTGTGGAAAAGGAAAGGCAGAAGATCGAGGTTACAATCCCGGTGAAAGGAAATATTATCCGTTCTGAACAGACCAGCAATGACATGTACGTGTCCATCGACCTGGTGGAAGAAGTCATTGAGAGGCAGTTGAGAAAGTACAAGAATAAGATTGTGGATAAGAAACAGGAGGGTGGTAATTTCCAGAAGGCATTTATCGAGAAAGACTACGATGAAGATGAAGAAGGATATCAGGCCGTGAAGATGGCAATGAAAGGGGAAAGCGACAAAGCCG
>CANSYV010000034.1 GCA_947651335.1 uncultured Lachnospiraceae bacterium | reverse complement strand
AGACGAGAAAGAAATTACTGGAGGCGGGAAAGGAGCTGGTCTGCCAGAAAGGTCTTTCTCGTCTCAGCAGCTGCAATCTGACGATTTGTCATATGATACGGCTCCTCCTTTCGCAACAGTATATCACAGTCACTGACTTAAAGTCAATGACTTTCGGTTATTTATTTCTTCCTGCTATTTCAAACACGTTTTACCGGGTCACATTCCTCAGCCAGCGGTAAGAACGATAGCGCAGAAGGGCAAATGGCATTTTCAGCAGTTCATCGCAGCAGAGTACAATATAGATCCAGGGCATGGGAATATGCAGAACAAATCCGCACAAAATCCCCAGCAGAATGGACCCGCCCCACAGAGAAAGCCCGTCCAGATAGAGACCGAATTTGGTATCCCCGCCGGAACGGAAAATTCCCACAATCCACACACAGTTCACTGACTGAAACAGAACAAAAACCGCCATCACAAGCATCATAAATCCCAGATAAGACCTTGCCTGGCCAGACAGATTCAAAAGAGCCCTGGCCACAGGGGATACAATGAGAATCATCCCGCCGCCTGCTGCCCCCAGCCCCATTGCCAGTTTGGTGAATCTGGAGGCGTAGAGTCTTGCCAGATTTTCTTTGCCCTCCCCGATTGCCTTACCGCACACCACAGCCGCGGCTGCGGCCACACCCATACTCACCACCATGGCCAGCTGACGGCTCACCTGCACCACAGAATGGGCCGCCACCGCCGCGCTTCCCAGATGTCCCACAATGGCTGTAATCGCCGCCATGCCTGCACCCCAGGCCAGCTCATTGAACATCACCGGCATGGAATACTTCAGGAAATCTTTGTGCAAAAGAGGGTCCCGCCCAAATAAATCTCTCCAGCGAAACCGCACCGTATCATTGAATCTCCAGCTGTAAACCGCCACCACACACACCTCAAATATGCGGGCAATCAGCGTCCCCAGAGCCGCGCCCCGGATTCCCATCACCGGCGCCCCCAAAAGCCCGAATATAAATACAGCATTGCAGATCACATTGATCACCAGGGAAATCCCGTAAGTGACCGTGGCTATCACCACTCTCTCCACGCTGCGCATCACATTGAAATACACCATAGTAATTCCGGAAAGTATGTAGGAACAGGAGATAATTTTCAGGTACTTCACTCCCTGTTCAATCACCTCCGGCTCATTGGTAAACAGCCTCATGAGCAATTCCGGCGCCAGCTGTACTGCCACTGTAAAGCCAATAGATGTCAAAATCCCAATGCGCATGGAAATCCCCAGCACCTTCTCAATGGTCCTGGTATCCCCTTTTCCCCAATACTGGGCTGTGAGCACCGCCGCCCCGGAGGTAAGCCCAAAGAAAATCAGGGTCATAATAAAATAAATCTGCCCGGCCAGTGAAGATGCGGATAAAACCGTCTCCCCCACTTTGCCCAGCATAATTACATCCGCGGAAGTCACGCCCACATTAATCAGATTCTGGATAGCGATAGGCAGAACCAGTGCGGCTACCATCTTAAAAAATTGTCTTCTCTCCACAATTCCTCCCTCTCTCTACAAAAATAGCAAAAAGCATTCTCAGAAACCCACCTGTATCTGGATTTCCGAGAACACTCCATAACATAATCATATCCTTATTATTTTTTTACTTCTCCAAAACTTCCTGAAGAATCTTATTCACAGCCCCTGGATCAGCCTTCCCTTTCATGGCTTTCATGGTCTGTCCCACCAAGAATCCGATGGCCTTCTTTTTCCCGCCTTTGTAATCTTCCACAGACTGGGGATTGGCCGCCACGATTTCTTCAATGACACTGCGCAGTGCGCCCTCGTCACTGACAGACTTCAGACCGTGTTCTTCCACATACTGTTTGGGGTCTATATTCTCACTGTAGATTTTCTCAAATACTTCCTTTGCCACTTTATTATTGATGGTTCCCTCATCGGCCAGCTGAATCAGTTTTGCCAGATTTTCCGGTGAAAAGTTTAAGTCTTCCGGCTCCTGGTTATGCTCTTTCAGCAGGCGCAGTGCCTCGCCCATAAGCCAGTTGGACACTTTCTTCGGCTTCTGGCAGATGGCCGCGGACGCCTCGAAAATATCCGCCAGCTTCTTGGAACTTGTGAGGATTTCCGCATCGTATTGAGGAATATCGAATTCCTTTTTATAACGCTCCAGCTTCTCTGTCCGCAGCTCCGGCTGGCGGCTCTTAATATCAGCAATCCACTCATCGCTGATAATCACAGGCACCAGGTCCGGGTCTGGGAAATACCGGTAATCCTGGGCGTCCTCTTTGGAACGCATGGGATAGGAACACTCTTTGTTGTCGTCCCACCGTCTGGTCTCCTGAACCACAGCCTGTCCGTCCTCCAGCAGATCAATCTGGCGCTCCCGCTCTCCCTCAATGGCCCGGGCAATGGCCTTGAAAGAGTTCAGGTTCTTCATCTCTGTACGGGTCCCAAAGGTATCGCTGCCTTTTTCCCTCACGGACAGATTCACGTCTGCCCTCATGGAACCCTCCTGCAGCTTACAGTCAGAAGCTCCCAGATACTGAATGATAGTCCGCAGTTTATCCAGATAAGCGATCACCTCCTGGGCGCTGCGCATATCCGGTTCCGACACAATCTCAATCAGAGGCACCCCGCTTCTGTTGTAATCCACCAAAGAGCAGTCTTCCCAGTCATCGTGGATGAGCTTTCCTGCATCTTCCTCCATGTGGATTTCGTGGATGCCCACTTTCTTCTTGCCGTCTTCTGTCTCAATCTCCACCCAGCCGTCGTGGCAGATGGGCAGGTACAACTGGGAAATCTGATAGTTCTGAGGGTTATCCGGGTAAAAATAGTTTTTCCGGTCAAATTTACACTTCTGATGAATCTGGCAGTTGGCAGCCAGACCCACAGCCATGGCGTACTCTACCACCTGTTTATTCAGCACAGGAAGGGAGCCTGGCATTCCGGTGCACACCGGACAGGTGTGGGTATTGGGCTCACCGCCGAATTCTGTGGAACAGCCGCAGAAAATCTTTGTCTTGGTGGCCAGCTCCACGTGTACTTCCAACCCGATGACTGTCTCATATTCTCTTGCCATCTATCTGCCCTCCTTCCTCAGCACAGGCGCCAGCAGGTCCTGGTCCTCTCTGGCCTGCTCCAGTCCATAGCCTGCCCGGAAAATCTTCTTCTCCTGGAAGGAATCCCCGATGAGCTGGACGCCTATGGGAAGCCCCTGGCTGTCAATTCCATAGGGAACACTCATAGCCGGAAGCCCTGCCAGATTAACAGATACCGTATAAATATCTCCCAGATACATCTTCAGCGGGTCTTCCAGGCTTTCCCCCAGCTTGGGCGCTGTGGACGGAGCCGTGGGCCCCAGTATCACATCATATTTTTCAAAGGCCTTGTCAAAAGCCTGCTTAATCAGGGCTTTTGTCCTGAGCGCTTTTAAGTAGTAGGCGTCATAATATCCGGAACTGAGCACAAATGACCCCAGCATAATCCGCCGCTTCACCTCTTCCCCGAATCCTTCGGAGCGGGTCTTTTTATACATATTGTGCAGCCCTTCATAATCCTCTGTCCGGTAACCATACTTGATTCCGTCGAATCTGGACAGGTTGGAACTGGCTTCCGCAGATGCGATCACATAATAAGCCGGGATCGCGTATTCCACCAGGCTCAGGTCAAACTCCTCCACCTGCGCTCCCTGGAATTCCAGAGATCTGGCTGCTTTTAACACGGTTTCTTTTACCTGGCTGTCCAGTCCTTCCCCCAGATAATCTCTGGGTATGCCCACTTTCATCCCCTTCACATCCCCGGTGAGAGCAGAGGTAAAGTCTGTGTCTTCCCGTTTCACAGATGTACTGTCCTTGGGATCATGGACTGCAAGGATTTCCAGAATTGCCGCGCAGTCCGCCACGTCTTTCGCCACCGGGCCGATCTGGTCCAGGGAAGAACCGTAGGCGATGAGACCATACCGGGATATGGTCCCGTAAGTGGGCTTCATGCCTGTCACGCCGCAGAAGGAACTGGGCTGGCGGATGGAACCCCCTGTGTCAGAGCCAAGGGCATAGAAACATTCCCCTGCCGCCACCGCGGCGCTGGAACCGCCGGAAGAACCCCCGGGCACATGCTCTGGATTCCAGGGATTCCTGGTGACTCCGTAATAGGAAGTCTCTGTGGTGCTGCCCATGGCGAATTCATCCATATTGGTTTTCCCCAGAATCACAGCCCCTGCCTTCTCCAGGCATTTCACCGCTTCTGCTGTATAGGTGGGGACAAAATTTCCCAGTATCCGGGAACTGCAGGTGGTCAGTATCCCCTTGGTGCACATATTATCCTTGATAGCCACAGGCACCCCTGCCAGAGGGCCTGTCAGCTGCCCTTCATCAATCTTCTTCTGGACCTGCTCTGCCTGTTCCATGGCTTTTTCTTCTTCCACAGTCACATAGCAGTGGTATGTTTTCTCACAGGCCGCAATCTGGGCAAACGCAGCCTGTGCAGCCTCCACGGCTGACAACTCTTTCTTCTTTATTTTCTCTCCCAGCCGGACGGCTGTCAGACTCTGTACGTCCATGGTTTTCCTCCTACTCTACCGTTTTCGGCACCTGGAACTGTCCGTCCTTTTGTTCCGGCGCATTTACCAGAATCTCATCCCGCTGGTCCTGATTTACCACCACGTCTTCCCGGAACACATTGTGTACAGGGAATACATGGGACATGGGTTCCACCTGGCTGGTATCCAGCTCATTGAGCATATCAATATAGTCCAGCATTCTCCCCATATCCTTTTTTGCCTGCTCTTTTTCCTGGTCAGAAAGTTCCAGCTTGGATAAGATACCCACGTATTCTATCGTTTCATCACTAATGATATTTGCCATATGCCATACTCCTTACAACTGTTTGATGCGCTCCATAGCCGCCACAGTATTTTCATAAGTTCCGAATGCAGTCAGGCGGAAGCAGCCTTCCCCGCTGGGTCCGAATCCGGCTCCCGGCGTTCCCACCACATTTGCCTTTTCCAGCAGATAATCGAAGAATTCCCAGGAACCCATTCCCTTAGGTGTCTGCATCCAGATATACGGTGCATTGATGCCGCCGGACACATCATACCCGGCATCCTTCAATCCCTGGTAAATCACAGAGGCATTCTTCATATAATAAGCCACCTGCTCTTTTAACTGTGCCTTCCCTTCAGCAGAATAGACAGCCTCCCCGGCTTTCTGGATAATATAGGGCGCCCCGTTGTACTTAGTTCCATGTCTTCTTGCCCACAGAGAATGCAGGGAAACCTCACCGCACATAAGCTCTTTGGGAATCACCGTGAATCCCAGACGGGTTCCGGTAAAGCCTGCATTTTTGGAAAAACTGCGCAGTTCGATGGCGCAGGTTCTGGCCCCTGGGCATTCGTAAATAGAATGGGGCACATTTTCCTGGGAAATATATGCTTCATAGGCAGCGTCGTAGATGATCACCGACCCGTTTTTATTGGCATAGTCCACCCACACCTGAAGCTGCTCTTTGGTGAGCGCAGACCCTGTGGGATTGTTGGGATAGCACAGATAGATCAAATCCGGGGTCTCTTTGGGCAGCTCAGGCACAAAATCATTGTCTTTGGTACAGGGCATGTAGATCACATCGCTCCACATCTCTGTTTTGGGGTCATAGGTCCCCGTTCTCCCCGCCATCACATTGCTGTCCACATACACCGGATATACCGGGTCGCAAACGGCGATTTTACAATCATTGCTGAAAATCTCCTGGATATTGGCAGAATCACTTTTTGCTCCGTCGGACACAAAAATCTCATCTGCCCCAATCTGGCATCCCTTAGCCTCATAATCCTCTCTGGCAATGGTCTCTCTCAGAAAACTGTAACCCAGATCCGGAGCATAACCGTGAAAAGTCTCTGCCCTGCCCATCTCATCCACCGCACTGTGCAGCGCCTGGATAATGGCTGGAGCCAGGGGCTGGGTCACATCTCCGATACCCAGACGGATAATAGGTTTATCCGGATTTGCCTCTGTGAAGGCAGCCACTTTCTTTCCGATTGTGGAAAACAAATAACTTCCTGGTAACTTCAGATAATTTTCATTGATTTTAAACATTTCTTTCTTCCTCCACCCTGTCTATATAAATTTCTCCATGAAATACTTCTTTTGCCGGCCCTGTCATGTACACCAGATTGCTCTTTTGATCCCAGTAGATCTCCAGGCTGCCGCCCAGAAGTTTTACATTTACCTGTTCCTTTGTATATCCATTTATAATAGAAGAAACTGCCGCCGCGCAGGCACCGGTTCCGCAGGCCAGTGTCTCCCCTGACCCCCGCTCCCACACCCGCATCTGCAGATTGTGTTCGTCCAGCACTCTGCAGAATTCCGTGTTAATCCGGTCCGGGAAACACGGATGATTCTCGAACTTAGGCCCCAGCTTCTCAATATCCAGGTTATCCAAATCCTCCAGGTAAACCACCGCGTGGGGATTTCCCATGGACACCCCTGTAATGCCATACGTGTCCCCATCCACCTCTATGGGCAGATTCACCGCCTTTTTCTCCTGTGTCAAAATGGGAATCTGCGCCGCAGTCAGTTCTGGAGAACCCATATTCACCCGCACCAGCTCCACTTTCCCCTCCCGCACAGTCAGGTCCAGCTCCTTAATGCCGCTTATCGTCTCAATCCGCACATGCTCCTGGTGAGTCAGTCCATGGTCATACACATATTTTCCCACACACCGAATCCCATTCCCGCACATAGCCCCCTGAGAGCCATCCGCATTATACATGGTCATAGTAAAATCCGCTTTCTCAGAGGGCTCAATCAGAATCAGCCCGTCTGACCCAATCCCAAAATGCCTGTCACTCACCAGCCTGGCAGTCCTGGCCGGGTCCCCTATCTTCTCCTCCAGACAATTCACATACACATAATCATTCCCAATCCCATGCATTTTCGTAAACTTCATAAAACTTCCCTCCCACGTCTGCCGCCTGCCATTCACCCGGCTACCACATACTTATAATCATCTCCGCCGTCTCCACCAAAGTGTTTCCGCTGTCCATACTGCATTTCTGCACATAGCGATGGGCTTCTTCCTCTGTCATATGATTGCGCTCCATCAAAAGAGCCTTTGCCTTTTCCACCACCGCTTTCTCTGCAGGGTCACGGCGGCGCTTTTTCTTTCTGGCCCTTTGAAGGGCAGCTTCCATCATATTTATAGTATCAAGTAATTCGTGAACTTTCAAGGGCATACACACAGCCATTATATCATCCTGCCCTTTTTCCGCAAGCACTCTTTGGGAAGCCAGAAGCAGCATCTCGAAACCAGGCCTCATCTGGTCTTTTAGATCTGTATACAGCATATCCCTAAACCGATAACTGCATACAATAATTCCTCCCCTGAGATTTTCCATGCAGTCCAGCGCCTCGCCGCCAGTGGTACAGATGCCCACCACGTCGACGCCGTTTCTCACCAAAAGATTCCGGATGCTTTTGGCGTCCTCCAGTTTTGGGAATACCACCACTACGCTGCTCATAGCAATACTCCTCTCTAAAATTTATAGAGATACTGTTCCAGCTCCCAGGCAGCCACCTGCTGGGTATACTGCTGCCACTCCGCTCTCTTTGCATGGATATATGTTTCTGCTGTCTTTTCCCCCAGCACCTGCATGATGAAGTCATCCTTTTCCAGCTCCCTCAGAGCATCCTGCAGATTCGTGGGAAGAGTCTGGATATCCGCCGCTTTCTTATCCGATTTGGACATTTCATATATGTTCTGGTTTACACTGGCAGGAGGCTGCACCTGATTTTTGATACCGTCGATTCCGGCTGCCAGACACAGGGCAATGGCCAGGTAAGGATTGGCCGCAGGGTCCGGGGAGCGCAGCTCCACCCGGGTATTCTCTTCCCTGGAAGAAGGAATGCGTATCAGAGGACTTCTGTTAGTTCCTGACCAGGCAATGTAGACCGGTGCCTCATACCCGGGAACCAGACGCTTATAAGAATTCACCAATGGATTGGTGATGGCCGTGATTCCTTTCATGTGCTTCATAAGCCCGCCGATGAACCAATACGCCTCCCGGCTCAGCCCTTCCGGGTCATCCGGGTCCGCGAACACATTTTTTCCATCTCTTGACAGTGACATATTAATGTGCATACCGGAACCATTGACTCCATATTTTGGCTTGGGCATAAACGTGGCGTGAAGACCGTGCCTTTTTGCAATAGTTTTTACCGCCAGTTTAAAAGTCATAATATTGTCAGCCACCTGCAGGGCAGGACCGTATTTAAAATCAATCTCATGCTGGGCCGGGGCCGCCTCATGGTGGGATGACTCAATCTCAAAATCCATATCCTCCAAAGTGAGCACCATATCCCTCCGGGCATTTTCCCCCAGATCCACAGGCCCCATGTCAAAATACCCTGCCTTCTCATGGCTGATGGTGGTAGGCATTCCGTCATCATCTATATGAAACAGGAAAAATTCGCACTCAGGCCCAACCTGGAACTCATACCCCAGAGCTTCCACCTCTGAAACCATCTTTTTCAAAAGAAAACGGGGATCTCCCTCAAAGGGACTGCCATCTGGGCGGTAAACATCACAGATTAACCGGGCCACCTTTCCCTGCTGAGGCCGCCATGGAAAAATCTGAAACGTATCCAGATCCGGGTACAGATACATATCGGACTCTTCAATCCGCACAAAACCATCAATAGAAGAACCGTCAAACATACACTGATTATTCAGGGCTTTCTCCATCTGACTGGAGGTCACCGCCACATTTTTGAACATTCCGAACATATCCGTAAACTGAAGGCGGATAAATTCCACATCTTCTTCCTCTATCATACGAAAAATATCTGCTTTGGTGTACATGGCCATCCTGTTTTGCTCCTTTCCCTATCTCATCCTGGAAACCGCGGAAAAATAAGTCATATCAGTCATGCAGGTCCCCTGGGTTATAAAAAATAAGCCGGCTCCTGTAAGGGCTCAAATATATTTACAGACAAAGGCGTTCTTACCTTATAATAAGAACGCCTTTGTCTCATGAGCAAAATCATAACAGAAGTCAGCTTCTTTGTCAATCTTTATAACGAATACCAAATACAAGAAAAGCCGCGTCAATGTTCAATACATCTGCCAGTTTCATAACAACCTGTAAGGTGGGATTGCCTCTGCCCCGCTCCAGCTGATTAATATACGTCCGGGAGACTCCCATGTGCTCTCCAAGAGATTCCTGGGTAAGCCCTTTCTTCTTGCGGCACTTGTATAAATTTCGTCCAAACTCATACTGATATTGTTTATGTTTCACTGGCTTATTCATAACGTTCCCTCTCTTTCATACACAGGCCTGGTTTCACATGTTTTATTTACTATAGTTCTTCAAAAAGGTAAAAAATCATGTCTGCTGATTGTGAAATCATAGAGTTACATTACAAAATTTCGATATGATTGTCTATATATTAAGAATGCCGTTTGACAGGATGGATGGAAAATATAGATTTTCATAAAAATATCAAAAAATATATACTTTCCGCGTTATCCTCTATTTTTGCACACGTATTCTTAATATATAGACAATCATATCGAAATTTTGTAATGTAACTCTATGATTT
>CANSYV010000033.1 GCA_947651335.1 uncultured Lachnospiraceae bacterium | reverse complement strand
CAATATCACGGCCCATTTTCCTTCTTATAGTAACATTTATTCCATATTTTTCAAGTTTTATTTTAAATTTATCTGCATCTTTCCCCGCAGGCGGCTGAAATTTCCGTTCCTCCACAGGATTTACAGGAATCAGATTCAGGTGGCAGTTTCTTCTGCGCAAAAGCCCGGCAAGCTGTGCGGCATCCTCATCCGTATCATTCACACCGCCGATTAAGCTGTATTCATACGTAATCCGCCTGCCTGTGTTCTGAAAATAAAAATCACAGGCTTCCATCACTTCAGCCAGACTGTACTTTTTCGCTATGGGCATCAGTGCCTGGCGTTTTTCATCTGTGGCACCGTGAAGGGAAAGTGCCAGGGTAATCTGAAGTTTCTCTTTTGCCAGCTCAAAAATCTGCGGCACAATTCCACAGGTGGATACAGTAATATTGCGCTGGCTCATGTTCATCCCCTGCTCATGGCTGAGAATCCGGATAAATCTCACCAGCTGGCTGTAATTATCCAGCGGCTCCCCAGTACCCATAACCACCACATGGGAAACCCGCCTTCTGGCCGCCCGGCCGGCTGCATATACCTGTTCCAGCATCTCCCCTGCCGTGAGATTTCTCACCAGCCCTCCGATGGCAGACGCACAGAAACGGCATCCCATCCGGCAGCCTGCCTGAGAAGAAATGCAAACAGAGTCCCCGTGCTGATACTGCATCCATACGCTCTCCACTTTCTGCCCGTCTTCCATTGCATATAAATACTTTCTGGTTCCGTCCAGAGCGGAAATCTGCGTGTTTTCCGGCTCCAGCACCAGCAGCGGCCAGCGCTCCTTCAGCTGTCTGCGCATGTCCTTGGATAAATTGGTCATAGCCTCATAAGAATCTGCCTGCTTCTGGTGCAGCCACTGAAACAATTGTTTTCCCTGAAAATCTTTTCCCCCCATTTCCCGGACAACCGGTACCAGCTCCTCTGGGTAAAGAGATTTGATATCCTGCTTCATCATCCCTCCGTCTTTTTCAATCTTGCCATAAAAAACCCATCTGTCTTATGCACCCCCGGCAGCAGCTGAAGATAGCCTCTGGAGGTGGTCATGCAGTGCAGTTCTCTGGGCAGATAGGGATTCAGACTGTCCGGCTCCAGGGGATAATTATCCAAAAGCCATTGATAATTATCCCGGTTCTCCTCATCGGCAATGGTGCAGGTACTGAAAACCAGCACGCCGCCAGGCTTTATGTAATCAACGGCCATAGATAAAATTTTCCTCTGGAGGATGACCAGCTCCTGCTGCTTGTGGCTGCTCATCTTATATTTAATATCCGGCTTTTTCCCGATCACTCCATATCCGGAACAGGGTACATCCGCCAGCACAATATCTGCTTTCAGAACCGATTCGGTGTCAAATACTGTGGCATCCTGGCGCTTTGCGCGGATATTGATAGCCCCGGAGCGCAGGATATTTTCTTTCAGCAGATTCACCTTATGCTCAGAAGTATCTCTGGCATCCACCATTCCAAAGTCACCCATCTTCTCTGCCATGTGGAGAGCTTTTCCACCCGGAGCCGCGCACAGATCAATAATATAATTTCCTTTGGATGGATGGGCAATCTCTGTGACCAGCATGGAGCTCACATCCTGCACCTGGATCTCCCCTTTCCAGAAAGCATCCAGAGTCATCAGATGGTCATAACCGGAAATATAATACGCATAGTCCAGATAAGGAGCCTTTTCCACTTTTACCTGCTGTTTTCTCAGGCTCTCCAGGACTTTTTCTTTGTCACTGTTTCTGCTGATGCGCACAGTGACAGGTTTTTCCTCCAGAAAGCTTTTCAGTATCTCCCTGGTAATATCCGCCCCATAAGACCCCACCCACCGCTGCACCAGGCTCTCCGGCATGGAATAGCGGGCGCTTAAATACGCCACAGGCGTGGCTTTGGGCGGATATTCTACTTCATTGATCCGGCGCGCTATGGTGCGGAGCACGCCGTTTACAAAGGGTTTCAGACTATAGAAGCCTTTTTTTTGCGCAAGCTTTACAGACTCATTGCAGGCAGCACTGTCCGGCACACTGTCCATATACATCAGCTGGTACACACCACTGCGAAGGATCTCCCGGATCACCGGCTTCATATCTGTGGTTTTGATCTTGGAAAAATAATTGATAATATAATCAATCTGAATGGCATATTCCACGGTACCTTCACATACCCTGGTGATAAATGCCCGGTCCTGTTTGGGCAGGAACTGATATTTTTTCAGGGTATTGCCAAGGGCTGTATGGCAATATGTTCCCTCTTCATTAATCTCCAATAATAATTCCAGTATAATCTCTCTCACCGGATATTTTTTACTCACGATTTCTTCCTCCTGCCAATACTAACAGACGCAGCAGCTGTAATATCGAAGACGCCAGCGCCGCCACATATGTCATGGCCGCGGCCTTTAACACCTTACGGGCTCCGGGCACTTCCTGCTGGGCTAAAATCCCGTCATCGGACAAAAGCCGCAGAGCTCTGGCAGAAGCGTTCAGCTCCACCGGCAGCGTCACAAGCTGAAAAAGAACCGCGCCCATAAACAGAGCAATTCCCAAATACAAAAGGGGACGGACGGACATTACCAGTCCTGCCAGAAAAACAGGCCAGGAAAGCCCGGACCCGAAATTGGCTATGGGGACAATAGCGCTTCTCCATCTCAGCGGCGCATAACCTGTGTGATGCTGCAGCGCGTGTCCGCACTCATGGGCCGCCACTCCCACAGCGGCCAGAGAAGTCTGCTGATACACAGCCTCCGACAAGCGGACTGTCCTCGTCCTGGGGTCATAGTGGTCTGTGAGCTGGCCGGACACCGGGCGCACCTGCACATCCGAAAGTCCTGCCATAGACAAAATCCTCTGAGCCGTCTGCGCCCCTGTCATGCGGGATGCGCTGGGTATCCTGCAGTATACAGAAAACGTCCGCTTCATCCCTGCGGAAGCCAGCAAAGATAAAACCATGCCTGCCGCAAGCAGCAGTACCGTCCAGTCCATTCCGTAAAACCTGTAACCATAAAAGCCCATGTCTGCCTCCATTTCTGCCGCTTTCAGCGGCGCTGCGGCTAACTGCCCAAAACTGTCCCCTGCTCAATCCTGTAACCCCGGAGGAAATCTGCCGCTGCCATGCCCTTTTTTCCTTCCAGCTGCAATTTTTCAATATACAGGCATCCCTCAGCGCATTTTACATAAATCCCTGCCCTGTCTGTGCACAGCATCTGCCCGGGCACAGCGTCCGCCAGTCCTTCTGCCTGTTTTGGATTTTTCACAGATGCCTTTAAAATTTTCAGCATCTTCCCATTGAGACGGGTAAACGCCCCCGGCCATGGGTCCATGCCTCTCACCAGACGCTCAATGGTGTCCGCGTCCTTCTCCCAGTCAATGCGGCCCATGCTCTTTTCTATCATTGCCGCATAAGGCGTAGGACTGTCCGCAGGCTGGGGCCGGGCGTGGATGTCTCCTTTGGAAATGGCATCCAGCGTTTCCGCCAGAAGCTCTGCTCCCAGGATGCTCAGCTTATCAAACAAACTGCCCCCTGTCTCGTCAGGACTTAACGCGCAGACTTTCTCTGCCAGCATATCTCCGGTATCCAGGCCTTCATCCATGCGCATAATGGTGACTCCCGTTTCCTTCTCCCCGCGGATTACAGCCCACTGAATGGGCGCCGCCCCCCGGTATTTCGGAAGCAGAGACGCATGTACATTCAGACAGCCATAAGGGGGAAAATCCAGAATCTCCCGGGGAAGCATCTGTCCAAAAGCCGCAACCACAATCACATCCGGTTTTAGCTGCTTTAAAACTTCCATAAAATCAGAATGTTTTACATTTTCATATTGATATACCACAAGCCCCATCTTCTGGGCTGCTTCCTTCACAGGGGTGGGTTTTAATGTCTTGCCCCTGCCTTTTGGCCTGTCCGGCTGGGTCACCACTGCCAGGACTTCGTGTCCATTTCGGACAATCTCCCTCAGCGTCTCCACGGCAAAATCCGGGGTTCCCATATAAACAACTTTCATATGGCACTATTCCTCCTCATTGCTCACCGGATGCAGGCCGTCTTCCACCAGGGCCGTATACATAATTCCATCCAGATGGTCAATCTCATGGCAGCACGCCCGGGCCAGAAGCTCTGTGGCTTCTATCTCAATTTCCTGCATCTCTTCATCAAGTGCCTGTACCCTCACATAATTGGGCCTGGTCACCTGTCCGGCCACCCCTGGAACACTTAAACATCCCTCATCACCAGTCTGTTCTCCCTGCGATTCGATCAGCTGGGGATTAATCATCACCAGAGGCCCGTCGCCTACATCAATGACAACCACCCTTTTTAATATACCCACTTGCGGCGCTGCTAATCCAACACCGTTGGATTCATACATGGTCTCCAGCATATCATCAACCAGCACGTGGATTTTATCTGTCATTTTCTCCACGGGCCGGCACTTCTTCCCCAACACCGCGTCACCTTCCAACCGAATTTTACGAATCGCCATTTTTCTCCTAGCTCCTTTCCTGGTATCCTAAATCTATTATATATGAAAATCAAACTGTATATGCAGTCCGCGAAATCCTGAATTGATCTGCACATAAGCTTCTATCTGATCTTTTAACTTTCTCAGCCCGTCCAAATCCCGGTCTTTCACATACAAAATCTTTCTGTAGACATCCTGGACTTTTCCCACTGCCGGGGCTGTGGGGCCAATCACCTTAAACTTCTGCTTTTTATCTGCCCGGCTGATGAATTTCCGGATAAACTCCATGGCCACAGCCAGCTGTTCTTCATTTTTTCCAAAGCCTAAGACTCCCATCATACCGGAAACCGGCGGATATTCCATCAAATCCCTGTACACAATTTCCTTTTGATAAAAACCGTCATAATCCTGGCGGGCGGCACAGACGATGCTGTAGTGTTCCGGCTGATATGTCTGTATCACCGCACTTCCCGCCGTCTCTCCCCGCCCTGCGCGGCCCACAGCCTGTGTGATCAGCTGAAACGTCCGCTCACTGCCTGAATAATCTCCCCCGTGCAGAGACATATCCGCCGCCAGAATACCCATCAGAGTCACATTGGGAATGTCATGGCCTTTCACAATCATCTGGGTCCCAATGAGTATATCAGCCTCCCGGTTCTGAAACGCCTGAAGAATCTCCCAGTGGCCTTTCTTGCCGCGGGTGGTATCATAATCCATGCGCAGAACCCGGCTCTGGGGAAATCTCTCCTTCACAATCTCCTCGATCTGCTGGGTCCCTGCCTGGAATCCTCCAATATACGGTGAACCGCACTGAGGACAGACGGCCAGCCTTTTCTGCACATAGCCGCAGTAGTGGCAGACACTTGTCCCATTGTTATGCTCTGCCAGAGACACATCACAGTGAGGACATTTTAACACATAGCCGCAGGATCTGCATGTAATAAATCCTGCATACCCTCTCCGGTTCAAGAACAAGATTACCTGTTCCTTCTTTTCCAGCCTCTGCTCCATTTCCGCCTGCAGCCTGCGGCTTAAGATGGACCGGTTCCCTGCTTTTAACTCCTGGCGCATATCCACCACAACTGCCTGGGGCATAGGGCGCTGATGATATCTGCTGGCCAGCACACACTTTTGATATCGGCCCTGCCGGCACTGATAATAAGTGTCCAGGGAAGGTGTGGCAGAACCCAGGACCACATGGGCATGCTCCAGCTGTGCCCGGTAAATGGCTGTTTCCCGGGCATGGTAGCGGGGCACCTGTTCACTTTTATAGGTCTGTTCCTGTTCCTCATCAATCACAATCAGCCCCAGCCTGGGAAACGGGGTAAAAAGAGCGGAACGGGGGCCTACCATTATGGATATTTCCCCTGCCTTGGCCCGTTTCATCTGATCGTATTTTTCGCCGGGGGACAGCCGGGAATGGAGAACCGACACCTGATCCTGGAATTCTTCATAAAATCCCATTACCATTTGATAGGTGAGGGCAATTTCCGGAATCAGCACAACCGCCTGTTTTCCCTCCCTGAGAACCCGGCTGATCAATTCCATATAAACCCGGGTTTTACCGCTTCCGGTTACCCCATATAATAGACAGGGGCGGTTCTCTCCCTGCCACTCCCGGCATATATCCTCCACAGCCTGTCTCTGGCTGTCAGTCAGAACATTGTCTGCCTTCTTACTGTCACCACAGAGCTCCTTCGCAGGATTACGCTGGCTTTCCTTTCGGACCACCTGTACAATCCCCGCATCCTCCAGAGCTTCCACTACACTTTTTCCGATTCCCAGCAGCCGCAGGGTATGTCCATAATCAGCCTGCCCCTGCTGAAGAATATACTCCAGCAGACGGACTCTTGCCCTGTAATTTTTCTGCCTCCACAGTTCCCCCATTTTCTGCGCATGCTCATCAGAAGCCGTTTTTACAATGGTGCGCTGCTCTTTTGCCTGGATTTTCGCTTTCACCGGAAATACCGTCCGCAGAGCCTGTATCATGGTGGAACCATACTGCCGCTTCATCCAGTCTGCCAGAAGAATCAGCTTCGACTCAGTAGTCTCAGCACTGCTCTTTAAACAGAGAATTTCTTTCATTTTCTCCGGTTCCATAGAAGGAGTCCGGGTGAGCCCTGCCACATAACCGGATATTTCCCGGCTGCCTTTTCCAAAGGGCACATGCACCACCATTCCCACGCAGATTTCACTCTCCAACTGTTCAGGAACCTGGTACTGAAATACTTTATCCAATTTTTCATGAGAGATATCCACAACAATGTCGGCATACAGCATTGCGGTCAGCACCCCTGTGTTTTTCTGTCTTCTTCTAATATCTCCTGAATCAGCACCCGTTCATCCATGGGATACTTCTTTCCTTTTATCTCCTGATAGTCTTCATGGCCTTTTCCTGCCAATATGACAATATCTCCCGGCTCCCCGTGATGGATTGCGTAGGCGATGGCCTCTTTCCGGTCAATGATCTCCACGTATTTCCCTTCTGTTCTGCCAATCCCGGTTTTAATGTCATCAATAATCGCCTGTGGTTCTTCATTCCTGGGGTTATCCGATGTGATAATGGTCAAATCTGCCAGCCGCCCGGATATCTCCCCCATCTCAAAGCGTCTGTCCCTGGCGCGGTTTCCCCCGCATCCAAACAGACACACCAGACGATGGGGCTCATATTCCCGCAGAGTTTTCAACAGACTCTCCAGTGCCATGGCGTTGTGGGCGTAATCAATCAGCAGAGTAAAATCATCCGACACGGGAACCATCTCCACCCGCCCCTTTACCTTCGCCTCCCGCAGAGCCCGGTCGATGTTATCACGGGACACCTGGAAATGGCGGCAGACCGCAATGGCAGTCAGTGAATTATAAATGCTGAATCTGCCCGGTATGTCAATTTCCACCGGAAAATCCAGCAGCCCCTGCAGCTGATAAGTAATCCCCAGGTAACCGGGACGGGATACCAGCTGGGGATTCACCGCCCTCAGGCTGGCCTCCTCAGAAAAACCGTAGGTCTCCAGTTTACAGGTATGCCCCTTAACCATCTGTTCAAAATGCTCATCATCCCGGTTCACAATCCCTGTGCGGCATTGGCGCAGCAGCATGTTTTTGCAGGATAGATAATGCTCAAAGCTGGTATGTTCATTAGGCCCGATATGGTCCGGCTCAATATTGGTAAAAATCCCATAGTCAAAAATAAAACCTGCCGTGCGGTGCAGCATCAGGCCCTGGGAAGACACCTCCATTACCACGCAGTCACAGCCAAAGTCGGCCATTTCACGGAACCTCTGCTGTACTTCATAAGATTCCGGTGTTGTGTGGGAAGACGGTATCCGCTTGTCGCCGATAATCGTTTCAATAGTCCCAATCAGCCCCACACGGTATCCCGCATTTTCCAGAATTGACTTAATCATATAGGTAGCGGTAGTCTTCCCTTTTGTTCCTGTAATGCCTATGGTCTTCATCTGCTCTGCCGGATATCCAAACCAGCAGGCCGATATACATGCCATGGCGTACCTGCTGTCCTTTACCTGTATCACCGTCACATGCTCCGGCACCTGCACCGGACGCTCCGCCACCAAGGCGCAGGCCCCCTGCTCTGCCACCTGCCCGGCGTAATCATGGCCGTCTGATACGGCTCCGTGAATACATAAAAACAATGATCCCTTCTCTGCTTTCCTAGAATCATTTACTACGCTTGTTATCTCAACATCCGGATCTCCCTGAACGCACTGGTATTCCAGATTGGCCAATAATGTCCTTAACTTCATAATCTCCTCCACTACCCCTCCATGTACCGGTACAAATTACGATATTTAACCAGTCTATTATTAAGAATATCATAACTGCCCCCACATTTCAATCTTCCCTTTTCATCTTATGCCGTAAAAATATTATCGTGTTCCACTATTGAGATAAAAAAGAATCCGGCAGAGCCGGATTCTTTTTTACTTATTGCGGCGGAAGCGGTAACGCAGAATTACAATACTTACCGCTCCTGCGCCAGCGGTTACAGCAAGAAGAAGCAGCAGCGGCGATTCATCACCTGTTTTGGGAGACGTAGTATAGACCGTGCCCTTTCCATCTGTCTGCGTACCTGCTGAATACACCGTCCCCGGCACCGCCGTTGCTGTATACGAACGGCTGGGGCCTGATGACGGTGCCTGGCTTGGGGAAGCCGCTGGGGTTTTCTTAGGCGCGCTCAGCCTCTTGTTGCTGCTGACTGGCGGTTTCGGCTGCTGCTTTTCTACTGCCACAGCCGCCTCATCTGACTTTCCTTTTTCCTCTTCGCCCTCTGGGAATACCAGCACCGTGTTAATCAGTTCTTCCTCTGTAAAATCATCGGGAAGTTTTGCTTTTGCTGTCAACACAATCTCTTCTTTTGGCGGAATACTGGCAATCACTGCCTGTGTGCCATTTTCCCGCAGCTCTACCCCCTCCTGTTCCTCAAAAACCGCCTGAACATCCGCTTTCAAAAATTTATCCACCGCAATTACTGAACTTAATTCCTGTTCTCCGGTAGCCGGCTAAGTCGGGGCAGTCTCCCGCCCTTTCTCGCCTAAGAACCGTACGTGAGCGTTTCCACTCATACGGCTCAAGCATTTCTTTGCTGTCTCAGAAATCCGCTCCCGCAAAGCAGTATCTGGGTATCCGTAGAAAACACCCATTTTCTTGTGCCCCTGGGGTGCCAGTACCTTTTTAGTATCCATCGGTTTCCCTTCCTGGGATGGCGCCTCTTGGCCCATCTCCAGAGCCATTCGTAGAGCAGATAATCCAGACGCGCACCTTCCCTTTTTCTCCTTTCATCCGGACATCTGTCTGCCCATTCTCTGATTTGACGGTTCAGCTTCCCAATCAGCACATTCTGGTTCCACGCTTTTCCCCTCTTAATGGTATCCGATAAATCCCTTTCGATTTTCTTTCTTTCAGTAAGTGCTTTCATATAAATTGAATGGGCCTGCAGATACTGAAGCCTTTTCACCCTATTCCATTTCCCTTTCTGAGCAGCTTTGGCAATCCTGGCCTGCAGCCTATTCACTTCCCGCTCCGCTTTCTTCCAATCAACAGCAGTCCATTGTACAGCGGACAGCCGGCCGTCCGACAATCTCTCAGAAACTCTCATTTCCGCCGTTGAATAATTATCGCTCATAGGTCTTCCTCCGATTCTTCCATGATTACCCTGAAACACCTTGGGATAAGTCTGCGCCCTTTCAGGCCGGGGCAAATTCTGAACCCCTATGCCCCGC
>CANSYV010000032.1 GCA_947651335.1 uncultured Lachnospiraceae bacterium | reverse complement strand
GACATACCAGATGAATGGAACCATTGAGATAGACAGTCAGATGGGCACAGGGAGCGTGATTCAGGTTACTCTGACCCTTCAGGTGGACAGCCAGTGGAGTACGCGTCCTGTGGATGAGGAGCGGAATGTGCAGAGCAACATTGCCGGGATGCATATCCTTTTGGTGGAGGATAATGAGATCAACTGTGAAATCATGGAGTTTCTGCTTCATGAGGCAGGCGCAGAGGTGATCACCGCCAATGACGGAAAGGCTGCCGTGGATGCGTTCTCGGCATCCCAGCCAGGAACATTTGACTGTGTACTCATGGATTTGATGATGCCGGTTATGAGCGGATATGAGGCTGCCCGTGTAATCCGCGGTCTGGACCGTCCAGACGCAAAAGAGGTGCCCATCATCGCACTGTCGGCCAACGCATTTGAAGAGGATGTGGCAATGGCCAAGGACGCTGGAATGAATGAACATCTGGCCAAGCCGGTGGATATGGGAAAAATGCTTAAAGTCATGAGCAGGCTCAGATACTGACAGGCGCCCCACGTATCCCTTACCGTTGTCCGCAGATAAAAACGCCGGTTTCCCAATAGAAACCGGCGTCTTTTGATTATTTATCACCATTAAATTCTTTGATGGCATCCACCATTGCCACAATATTGGGAATTGGTGTATTTGCCTGGATATTATGGATAGTATTGCACACGTATCCACCGTCTTTTGAGAAGATATCCAGTCTCTCAAGTACCTGTTCGCGCACTTCTTCCGGTGTGCCGAAGGGCAGAACCCTCTGGGTATCCACACCGCCGCCCCAGAACACGATGTCTTTTCCGTAAGTATCTTTCAGCTTCTGGGGGTCCATGCCTTCCGCAGAACACTGTACAGGATTCACTGCGTCGAATCCGCCTTCGATCAGATAAGGAAGTATGGGGAAAATACCGCCGCAGGAATGTTTCAGTGTCTTCCATGTGGTGTTCTGGTGAATCCAGTCATTCATCTTCTTATAATAAGGCATATAGAATTCTTTGAACACTTCCGGGTCCATCATGGGTCCTCTCTGTGTTCCGAAGTCTGCCCCGCAGAGGAAGAATACATCAATTTCAGAGCCAAAAGCATCCCAGTATTTCTTGAAGCTTTCGATGGCAATATCCGTACCTTTTTCAAAGATCTCATGAACATACTCCGGGTACAGCAGAGGAGCTGTGTACCATTCTGCGATATCACGGATACCTTTCGGATCTTTCAGGTTTGGTCCAGGAATATTGTTGGCATCCCCAAGGCCAAAGTAGCCTGGTGCCACCTGGATGGCACGGCCGAATCCCTTCACTTCTTCCAGAACCTTTTTGTGATAAGCGATCTGCTCATCGGAAACCAGAGTATAGTCTTCCACGTTGTCATCAGAATTCGCCTCATCCTCATCAAACTCCGGAGAGCGTGTCAGATTGTCAAAGTAAAATCCGTTTGCAGGCATATGTCCGCTGGGCGCGCAGGAATCATCACCTTCCGGATATACATAGAATCCGCCTTTTCCGTCGTCTTTTACCACTGCATTGCCTGGAATCAGCACAGATTCTCCCCGGTATGTCCACTCTTTCCATGTATCTGTGGTGTGTCCGTATGTATCGCCGTAGTTGTACAGCTGCTGTACGTCGCATCCCATGCAGTCCGCCAGGTCCGGCTCTACATATGCAGTCATGGTGGACATATCATTTATCTTTGGCAGCCGTTTCTCCAGACCATAATAGTCTCTCAGCTCTTTAACAACCAGTGCATTCACCATGGAACAGCTCATACCGCCGAAGTCTACCGGAACTTTATCTGGCTGTGTATGGGCAAAAGCCGCTTGTACTCTTTCTTTTGATGTCATTTTATTTCCTCCTTCACTGTGCCAGTCTGTCAATCTGGCTTATTTACATTTTATACTTCTATTCTATTTCGCTGAGTTTCACCGGTCTGCCTTCGCGCAGGGATTTTCCTGCCGCAAATGCGATTCGTACCGGTTCCAGGCCATCTTTTCCGTTTACAGGTACTGGAGTATCATTCTGTACGCTGCTGATGAACTGTTTTACTTCCTCGATAAAGGCATCGTTGTATCTTTCCAGGAAGAACCAGGTTGGCTTTGCCACTTTCACTCCTGCCCCAGTGCTCACATATGCCTCGTTCTCAATCTTATTGTTATCCTGTACACATCCTTTTTCACAGTGTACTTCCACACGCTGGTCATATCCGTAAGGAGCCTGGCGGCAGTTGTCGATCACACCGATGGCTCCGTTTTCGAATTTGAGCGTCACAATGGCAGTGTCCACATCTCCATAATCCGCAAAACGGGGATCTACCAGGCATGCACCTGTGGCATATACTTCAGTCACCTCGCTGTCTGCCAGGTAACGCACCATATCAAAGTCATGAATCATCATATCCATGAAGATTCCGCCGGATACTTTTACATACTCCATCGGCGGTGCTTCCGGGTCTCTGGAGCACACTTTGACCACATAAGTCTTGCCCAGCTCCCCGGAGGCTGCCACATCCCGGACTCCTTTATGGCTCTTGTCAAAACGTCTCACAAATCCCACCTGCAGTTTCACGCCGTTCTCTTCCACAACCGCAAGAGCTTCTTTGATCTTGGCGATATCGGTATGTACCGGCTTTTCACAGAAAATATGTTTCTTCGCCTTTGCGGCTTTGATCACGAAATCTGCGTGGGTATCTGTGGAAGAACACACAAATACCGCATCCACATCCGGATTGTCAAATACTCCCTGGGGGTCATTGGTACATTTTGCAATTCCGATGGATGCAGCCCATGCCTTCATCTCATCGTTCATAAATGGATCTGCCGCCATCACAATCTCTGCTTCCGGAATGGCATTCTGCACATTAACAGCATGCAGTTTACCAATACGTCCAGCTCCCAAAAGTCCAATTCTTAATTTCTCTGCCATTTTCTTATCCTCGCTTCTTGTTATCTTTGATTCATTCTCTGCTGAATTGTCTGTTGCAAATGTTGCTAAAGAACCATACTGTGCACTTTAAAAAGCACACCCGCTTCAAGTTGTTATATTCATTTTACACTATCCCGGAGATTTTTATTAGCACAATAATACATGAAATTAGCATAAAACGCATCTTTTTGATGCAGGAAATCTATATTCAAGCATTTTGCACAAATTTGCACGTTTTTTATTGTGTGCTTTTATGACGTTTATATGCCCCAGGCACACAGAACACTAAAAGTTTCCTGATACGATAAAAATCTCCCAGCACCCAGAGTCGTTCTCCGGGAACTGAGAGTTTTGGATTATGCCATAATCTTTCCCCCTGCCATCAGGATACTGTTGCCGTTAATATAGGCAGAGCGGTCATCGCACAGAAAAGCAACCAGCTCGCCGATTTCTTCCGGCTGTCCAATATAGCCCATGGGAATGGTCGCTTCCATTTCTTTATAGAATTCTTCCACATTTTTGCCTTCCGCTTTGCCGCGGTTAGTGAAAGACTCCCTCAGAATATCGGTCTCAATGTTTCCAGGCTGGATGGCTGCTGTGGTAATATGATACGGCGCCAGTTCCAGTGCCAGGACACGGGTCATCATGCTGACAGCTGCTTTGGACATACAATACGTACCGTTGAACGCTTCTTCCCTCACTGCGGCAATGGAAGATGTATTGATGATACGGCCCTTTTGATTGGGAATCATGGCCTTTGCGGCTTCCGCGCAGCAGATAAACGTACCTTTTACATTGATATCCATATTAAAATCGTATTCTTCGTCTGTCATTTCCAGAAAGCCGCAGATTCTGTCCACACCGGCAGCATTGAACAGGCAGTCAATACGTCCGTATTGATCCAGGGTTTTCTGAATGGCCGCTTTCACCTGATCCCGTTTGGTTACATCCACCACGGCCCAGATGGCATCTCCCCCTGCCTCATTGATCTCACCAACCGTCTGTTTCAGCCGCTCCTCATTCAAATCCACTGCCGCGATTTTCGCCCCATATCCTGCGCAGATTTTGGCGGCGGCTCCGCCGATTCCCTTTGCTCCCCCTGTAATAAAAATCACTTTATCCTGTAATCTCATTCTCTTTTCTCCTTATTCACAGCATTTCTAACCGCTCACGCATGCCCTGCCGCATGCCGCAGAATCTCCACGTCTTTTCTGAAAAGTTCATATACATCTGTCTCGAAAGTATTTTCCGGCCGTTTTTCATATAAGTTTTCCAGGATCACCCAGCCGCTGTAATTCTGCTTTTTCAGATAATCCATCACCTGGTAAAATCCGGAGTCCCCCTCACCCAGCAAGGACCCGGCCAGCACCCCTGGTCTGCCGTCTTTCACATGAAGCTGGGGACCCAGATAGGGATACAGCTCTTTTAAAATCTCAAGCTGATCCCATCCCTTTTCATAAAAATAATTATAGCTGTCGTAGAAAATGCTGAAATTCTCCTCATTTACACGTTCCACCATCTCAATGGCTTCTGCCGGCCGCATTTTATTTTCACTGGAAATCAGAATTCCCTTTTCCCCTGCATAGTCACAGGCATACCGAAACATCTCCACAGCGTTGTCAAACTCATCTTCACTGGTAATGGAACTGACACCGAATGCCGGGACAAAAACCATGGGGATCTGCATGTACTGCGCCCCATCAATGGCAGACTTCAGCGCTCCTTTTACGATTGGGTACATGGGATGGCCTTTATGGGCATGAAATGGGATAAAATCAAAGCAGCTCATGCCTATATTACAGTATTCTATTTTGTACTGCTCCCTGGCCTTTATATAGGCGTCCTGTACCCGCCTTGTCCCGCTGGGAAAATGGTTTTCATAAGTTCCAAACTCAATGGACATGCCGTCCAATCCGGCCTCCGCCGCAAACTGGGGCGCGAAAATGCCGGTTCCCGGTACACAAAAATTACAGATACCAAGTTTTACATCCATTGCTTTCCTCCCTGACTCAGATCTCCTATGCTGCTGCCTGCTCCTTGGCGCGTTCTTTTCTCCGGGCAGTGACCGCCGCATTCCCCCGGACCACGTCCACAAATACTGCCAGAATAATCACGATACCGATTACAATATATTGGATATCTGTCTGTGCTCCCAGCAGGTTCAATCCATTTCGAATCACCGCGATCAAAAGAGCGCCGATTAAAGTCCCGCTGATGGTGCCTTTGCCTCCGTTAAAGGAAGCGCCGCCGATGACACAGGCCGCAATGGCATCCATATCGTAAGTCTCTCCCGCGAGAGGGGTTGCTGTCCCCACACGGCCCACCATAATGATTCCGGCCACAGCACACATGAACCCGGACATAATATACACAAAGTTCAATGTGCCGGGCACGTTGATGCCGGACAGCCTTGCCGCTTCCTTATTGCCGCCCACAGAATAGATCTTCCGTCCCAAAGCAGTCTGGTTCAGGAAGACACCTACCACCGCGAAAATAAGAATCACTACGATAAAACATACCGGAAAATTTCCGATGTTTGCAGAACCCACAAATGTTACAGCCGGGGAAAATCCGGCAATAGGGGCAGCTCCTGTTATCAGAAGAGCCAGTCCCCGGTACACCTGCCGTGCTCCCATAGTTGAAACAAACGGGTGGGGAAGCTGCAGCCTGGTAAACAGCAGTCCGTTAATTCCCCCGCAGACCACCCCCACAATCAGGGCTGATGCCATCAGCAGAAACGCATTGGTGACTCCATGCTGCATCAAAACACCCATGGCACAGGATGACAGTGCCACAATGGGCCCCACAGACAGGTCTACTCCCCCAGTCAGCAGAATCATCAGCATTCCGCAGGATACCATGGAATTAATAGCCGCCTGGCGCAGAATATTCATCCAGTTATTCACCGATAAAAAAGTATCCGAGACGATTGTCAGAATAATCGAGAGTATCACAATCGCCATGAGAGGCCCCATAAACGAAGGCATTTTTCTTTTTTTCTTATTCTCATTACTCAACTTAGTTTTCCTCCCCAAGCAGCTTTCATAACATCTTCCTGATTAAAATGTTCCTCTTCCTTTGAAACTTCTCCCATTTTCCGTCCTTCGCGCATGATGATGACCCGGTCACACATGCCGAATATTTCCGGAAGCTCCGACGATACCATCAGTACGCATTTACCCTGGCTGACCAGCTCATTCATAACGTTATATACTTCGATCTTCGCCCCCACGTCAATGCCTCTTGTGGGTTCGTCAAAAATATAGATTTCCGCATCGCTGTTTACCCATTTGCCGATTACCACTTTCTGCTGATTGCCCCCTGACAGTTCTCCTGCCGCTTTATCCGCAGACGGAGTCCGGATTTGAAATTTCTCAATACAGCGCTGTGCCTGCTCCTGTATTTTCTTGAATTCCACAAAAATTCCTTTCTTTAGACTGTCTATGTTCACCAGCGTAAGATTCTTCTCAATGGATTCACTGAGCACCAGACCCTGCTGTTTCCTGTCTTCTGTCAAAAATGCAATTTTATGTTTAATAGCTCCCTGGGGTGTTTTGTAGGAAACTGTCTTTCCATTAATTTTGATCTCACCGGAATCGGGAACTACAGACGCAAAAATCCCGTGCATCAGTTCTGTCCTGCCAGCCCCCACAAGTCCTGCAAAGCCTAGAATCTCCCCTTTTCTTGCCTGAAAACTGATGTCGTAATACTCCCCTTCCCGGGTCAGATGGGATACTTCCAGAACTGTCTCCCCAGGAGTGGTGTCTATCTTTGGAAACAGATTGTTCAGCGGCCTGCCCACCATCTGGGCAATCATCCTGTCTTTTGTCATTTCCTTTGACGGTGTGGTGGAGATAAACTGGCCGTCCCTCATCACTGTCACATCATCACAGATTTCAAAAATCTCTTCCAGCTTATGGGAGACAAATACAATGGAAACGCCTCTTCCTTTCAGGATATTTACCGTTCTGAAAAGCTCTGCCGCCTCTTTCTCCCCCAGACTGGACGTTGGCTCATCCAGAATAATCACTCTCGCATCCAGGAGAACCGCCTTTCCGATCTCAACCATCTGCTGCTGTCCCATTCCCAGTGTGCCGCACATTTCTCCGGCGGATATATCCTGTCCCATACCCTGTAAGATTTCTTCTGATTTCTTATTCATATACGCATAATCGAGAAGACCGCTTTTTTTCTTCACATAGCTCCCCATAAACATATTATCAACAATGGGAAGTTCTTTTACAATATTCAGCTCCTGATATACACAGGCAATCCCTTTCTCTTTTGAGTCCGCAGGCCCCTTAAACTCCACCTTTTCCCCATCCACATAAATTTCTCCCTGCTCCGGTGTATATACCCCGGTCAGAATTTTAATCAGCGTGGATTTGCCAGCGCCATTTTCCCCGATCAGGCCATGAACCGTGCCAGCCTTCAGTTTCAGGTTCATATTGTCCAGCGCCGTCACACCAGGAAACTCTTTTCGTATATTCCTAAGTTCTACAATCACATCCCCCACTGCACGCACCTCCTCCATTTTCCAGCTCCTTTGAGACAATGAGGATGCCGCAGGGGCACCCTCATCACTTCCTCACAGCCAGTTCTTTCTATTCAAGATGTTCTTTATAATTACTGCTGTCAATAATCTCAATGCCTGCACTGATGTAAGAATCGTAAGTCTCCCCTTCCAGTGCCCCCAGGCCGCAGTTTACAGAATCATATCCCATCTGGTAAGGTGTCTGAGCGATGATCATTTCTATTTCCCCTGTATCTACCAGCTGAATCGCTGACTGGAATCCGTCAAATCCACAAATCTTAATGTCTTTTGCGCCTGCGCTCTTTATCGCCTGTGCCGCGCCTACTGCCATAGAGTCAGAAGTAACCATAACACCGTTGATTTTCCCTGCATATTTTGTCAAAAACGATTCCATGGCATTTGCAGCTTTATCTGTCTCACAATTTGCATCCTGGGCCTCCAGAACATTCATGCCCGCTTCTTCCAGGGCATCTGTCAATCCCTCTGTCCTCTTTTCATGATTTACATCCCCCAGCTTACCCCTGAGAATCACCACATTAGAGCCCTTTTCCAAGCGGGAAGCAAATTCCTCTGCCCCCTCATAAGCCGCCTGGTAATTGTCTGTCCCGATATAGGTCACTTTATCCTCAAAAGAGGCACAGTCTGTGTCTACCATGACAACTTTTACCCCCTTATCTGCCGCGTTCTGCAGAGGCGTCCGCAGGGCATTTTCCTCCTGGCAGGCGTTTAACAGGATATCCACGCCATTTGATACCATATCTTCAATAGCTGTTACCTGCTGCATGGAATCACTTTCACTGTTGGAAGCCACGGCCGTGAAATTCCCCTCCGGAACTCCCGCCTCAACAGCCGCCGCTTTTGCCCCTTCCACAACTGCATTCTGAAACTCATCGGAAGACTTCATAACAATGCCGATTTTCAACTCTGAGACATCTTTATCATCCCCCTGCTCTTCCGAAGGGGAATCACTGGTCTCCCCGGTGCTCTCTTTGGAACTCCCGCTGTCAGCACTTTCTGCTGATCCAGCATTTTTGCCGCAGCCGCTGAGCGCGATTACCATGGTTCCCGCCAATAAAATACTTAATAATTTCTTCCTCATAATACAAATCCCCCTTTTTTGATTTTAATTTTCTGGATAAATTACTACTTTCAAAGCTTTGCCCGCACGGAGCAGATCAAGTCCTTTTTGATATTCGCTCATAGGCAGTGTGTGCGAGACAATTTCCTCCAGCGGCAGAATACCGCTTTCAATGATGCGGGCAGTTTTCTCAAAATAATATTTGCCGAGAAATCCCCCCATAATATTCGCCTCTTTTCTTACAATCTCCGCCAGACGAATCTGCGGCATGGCAGTCTCATCATGTCCAAACATCAGGACTTTCCCATTGGGCCTGATTACATCAATTGCCACTGGCAGAAGCTGGCCCACTGCCTCGATGCAGTGATCCACACCCAGTCCTTCGGTTGCATCCAGGCACACTTCTTTCAGATTTTCCGACAGCGGGTCCACCACCTGCGTGGCGCCGCAGCACAGGGCTTTCTCCCGGCGGTATTCATGGGGTTCTGAGACAATGACTTTCGCCGCTCCATTGGCTTTTGCCATGGCCGCGAACAGCAGTCCCATGGGACCTGCTCCCAGAATGCACACGCTCTCACCCACCTGAATATCCAGCTTCTCAATCGCATACCCTACACAGGATAAAGGCTCTGCCAGAGTCATCAGCGGAACCGGCGTATCCTGAGAAACTTTATACGCCGAATGAGCGGGAATACAGGCATAACCAGCCAGGCCGCCATCTCTGAACAATCCCCGTATCTCCCCATGTTCAAACCAGGGTGTCCCCTGCTGGCAGTAAAGTGTGCTGCACATCTCAGGTCTGTCACTGCGGCAGTTATTGCAGCTTCCGCAGGGAGGATGGGGATCTACCACTACCTTATCCCCTGGCCTCAGCCCGTCCACACCTCTGCCTGTTTCCACTACCCGGCCGCAGAATTCATGGCCGAATATAATGTCCGGCTTTGCCGGGTGCAGAGGCGGGTCCATCAATGCATGTAAATCAGAACCGCAAATCCCCACACCAAGCACTTGAATCAGTACGTCATCGTCATTTTGAATTTTAGGTTCTGGCCTGTCCTCATAAGCGAATTTTCCAGGACCTTTGAAAATAATTGCTTTCATGCCTTCTCCTTTCTCATATTACACATTATGTACAGTTTCATAATGTAACTATTTACATTTCTGTTTACCCTTGTAAATTTGGGTATTTTTTGCTAACATATCCCGATTGTCCCGATTTTTTTACCATAATTTGTAACA
>CANSYV010000031.1 GCA_947651335.1 uncultured Lachnospiraceae bacterium | reverse complement strand
CACAATGTTATGGCATAACAAATCTTCTCTAAAAAACAGGGGTAGTTTCCCATTCAGTAACAGCCGGATATACTCACTGGAGATTCTCTACATCCATTACGCTGGAATGGTGTCTTGCCCTGTGGGGGGCTGCGCCTTTTAATCTGGTCTCTTACAAGTCAGGGACCAGTGTATTTCTGAACCCCGGCTCCCCCGCACCGGTCCCGCCGAAATGAATCTTTCACAAATTATTTTTCAGAAATCAGAAAAAAGAAGTATGATTACAAAAAATCAGAAGTGAAACAGGTTTCCGGTGCTGCGGCTTCCGGGAACGCACTCAATGACCAAGGAGGAACCATTATATTATGGAAGGGAAAGTTTACGGGTACATACGGGTATCCACCAGGGAGCAGAATGAAGACCGGCAGAGGATTGCCATGAAGGAGTACGGTGTGCCGGAAGAAAATGTGTACATAGACAGGCAGTCGGGAAAAGATTTTGACAGGCCGGGCTACCAGGAGCTTATGGAGATGCTGGGGGAGAACGATACGTTTGTCATCAAGAGTATTGACCGGCTGGGGCGCAATTTCGATGAGATTCTGGAGCAGTGGAGGATGATTACGGCAGAAAAACGCGCGGGTATTATCGTACTGGATGTGCCCATTCTAAACACTGGACTGCAGCGGGATCTTCTGGGAAGGGTGATCGCGGAAATGATGCTGACCCTGATGTCCTATGTGGCGGAGACTGAGAGGGAGAACATACGCCAGAGACAGGCGGAGGGCATTGCGGCGGCCAGACAAAAAGGCATACGTCTTGGTAGAAAACCGAAAGAAATTCCGGAAGAATTTGAAAAAGTACGGGCACTGTGGGAGGCGGGGGCGTATTCTGCCACGGCGGCGGCCAGACAGCTGGGAGTAGACTTTCACACATTTAAAAGATGGGTTGGCAGAAAACAGGAGGAAGCAGATAGGAAAGTGACAGAGAAAGACGGGCTTGTATAAAATCGAGAGGAAAAAAGTATACTTTTTTCCTTATTACAGAATGATTTTTACACATAAAAAATTCGACAAAAAAAGCAATAAAAAAATTTACTTTTTAGATAATGCATACAAAAATAGCATCTTATTTATTGCACATCTATTTTATCACATCAATTTTTCTTTTGCAAGACTTTCCACGGAAAAAAGTATACTTTAATCCGCGGCCAAAAAGCCGGGAGATAAGGGGGAGGGGTGTGGATGGAAGCGACACGCCAAAGAATCGGTATAGGCACCCGGGTAGGGAGACTGACCGTGACAGGGGATACCGGACAGCGGAAGAACAGGTACACAGTCTGGGAGTGTCAGTGCAGCTGCGGAGGCAGAATCCTGCTGGATACCAGGTGCCTTCAGAGGGGGACGGTCACGGACTGCGGCTGTCTCTCCAGGACAAAGCCTGGACAGCGGGATATCGCGGGGATGCGTTTTGGGCGGCTGACAGCCATAGAACCCACAGAACTGCGCTCAGAAGGGACAGTGGTCTGGCGGTGCCGGTGTGACTGCGGCGGTGAGGTGCTTGCGTCCCTGCATCAGCTGCATGCCGGGTATCGGAAAAGCTGCGGCTGTCTCAGCCGGCCTAAGCTGAAAGACTTTGTGGGAAAACGCTTTGGCCACCTGGTAGTCACAGGGTACGGGGGAAAGCGGGCCGGAATGCATCGATGGAAATGCAGGTGCGACTGCGGAAGGGAAACTGTCGTGGGGCAGACTCTCCTTCAGAGCGGCAAGACAAAGAGCTGCGGCTGCCTTCAGGCGGGAATGTATAAAGAAAACCTGAAGCTTGTGGACGGCACATCAGTGGCAATACTGGAGGCCCATAAGAAAAAACTCAATCGAAACAATACCAGCGGCCATACAGGAGTGTATTTGGACGGCAGGCAGGGAAAGTGGGTGGCGCAGATTGGGTTTAAAGGGAAGAAATACTACCTGGGCTCTTACCTGGATAAACAGGAGGCAGTCAAGGCGCGCCGCCAGGGGGAAGAACTGCATGATGATTTCCTTCAATGGTACTATTCAGAAGGTTCCCGGCCAGAAAGCAAAAGAAGTGAAGGTCAGGGGCGTTAAAAAGAAGGCGGACAGCCGGGCATCCAAAGACATGGAGATTCCGTCTCTGGAGGTGCTGGAAAGAGAACTGGAACGGATACAGGACAGGGATGACTGCGTCCGGCTGCTGGGGAACATGGTGTTCTTTCTGCTTGCGGCTGCAGCGGCGTCTGTGCTGGTTATGCTGCTCTGGCTCCCCGTTCTTCAGATTAACGGAACATCCATGGAAGATACCTTAAAGAGCGGTGATCTGGTAGTGGCGGTGAATGGTTCCCGGTACAGAGCAGGGGATGTGATCGCCTTTAATTATAACAGCAGTATCCTGGTAAAACGGGTGATTGCCCTGTCCGGGGACTGGGTTGACATAGATGGAGATGGCAATGTGTATGTGAATGAGAAACTTCTTGACGAACCATATGTATCGGAAAAGGCCCTGGGAAAATGCAGCATAGAATTTCCCTGCCGGGTACAGGCGGGGCGGGTGTTTGTCCTGGGGGATCACAGAACAGTTTCTATAGACAGCCGCAGCAGCGCGGTGGGCTGTGTGGAAAAGAAAGACGTGATGGGAGAAGTTCTGGTGCGTATCTGGCCATTGTCCAAAATCGGTTTTATAAAATAATTTGGATTGAGAGAGTTGAAAAAGAAAGGAGGCGGCGCAATGGGCGCTTTGGTGAAAAAACAGACGGAGAGACTCTTGCGCAGGCAAAAAAGATTCAAACGGTGGCTGGCGCTGTTCCTGTGCCTGGCTCTGCTGGTCACATCGGGGGTGTTTACAGCTCTGCGGATGGATGGCCAGGCCATGGACAGTGAAGGCCAGACAGAGGAAACGCAGGACTGTGGTTTAAACATGCATGCCCATGGAGAAGAATGTTATGACGCGGACGGTAATCTCATCTGCGGTACTCCTGTTTTGGAAGAACATATCCATGGAGAGGAATGCTTTGCAGAAACAGAGACGGGAAACGGGGATGTCCTGGTGGAAGAGATGCCTGGAGAACCTGCGGACGCTTCTGTGGATGCAGAGAACTGGCAGGAAGCCGGGGAGTCCCTGTCATTGGAAGAACTGGAGGAACTGCCGGAAGATGAGACCGGTGAGGCTGTGTGGCAGGACGAAGGCATGGATAAGCTGCGCGGCTTCGTGAACAGCAGCTGGACCTTTGACGCTTACTACGTAAATGAAGACAGCCGTTATGATGTGACAAAGGCAGGGGAGAACGGAGATTTCAATCTGAAGTATCAGATGGAATTCCACACCGATACGGATATTCCCGCCGGGCAGGTGGAAGTGAGGGTACCGGCAGTACTGCTTCAGTACAGAGGCGCAGAGCAGGAGAATATCACAAAGCCAGCCGGGGAAATGATTCTTCCCACAGACATTGCGGTACCTTTTGGACAGAGCGTGGAGGATTACACGTACAGCAGGAGCACCCCTTTCAACTATCGCATAGAAGGGGAAGGGTGGGACGCGCAGCTGGTGTTCTTTAATTATAAGAACATCACAGCCGGGAGCAACGCCGCCTGGCAGGTGCTGTACAAAAATCTCCAGATGATGGAAATCATAGACGGACAGGAGTGGTTTCTGCAGCCCCAGATAACGGTGGGGGCAAAAGAAGAAGGAGAAACCAGGGAGACGCAACCCCTGACAGGGCGTGTGGATTCTTCAGTGTCCCTGGACAGCCTGAGCAAAACCCTTTACAAAGATTACCGGAGAAAATATACGCCGGGGCTCTATACAGAAGCCCAGGTGGAAACCTACATCCAGGGGGCTCTGCCTGAGAAATATCAGGGAGATGATTTCCATAATTACAGATACGCAGTCTGGGATGTGAAGGTAAAAGGCAGCGCCTCCCAGCCGTGGAACCTGAAAATTTTGGAGCAGCCTTATTTTTCCGGCAGCCAGGGTTCTGGAGGGGGAGAGGTAGTAGGCTTTCTGGACAATTCAGACAGGAGAACAGCCTATGACCTGCCGCTTGATTTTCCCGATTTGAACGGAACAGAAGGCGGTGAGATTACGGCAAAGACCGGAAGCCGGGAAAAGTCCTGGGGAAGCCGTTTCTATGTGGTGACGGCATACCCGGCCGGGAGCGTATCCGAGGGAACGCGGCTTGAAAATCTTATCCAGATGTACATGGAGCCTGTGGATACACCCTTGGATGGGAAGGATCAATACGATTCTGCCCAGTGGAATTATGTGGATTATGACTGGACGTATTCCGGTGATATGGTGGGTGTGGAAAAAGAAAGCGACAAAGTAAATTACATAGGATGGCTGGATGTCTACAAACAGGCGAAAGAAAAAGGAGAAGACTATGGAAGCCTTCCCTTCACCACAAAAGGGGTGTTTCGCGGCTACCAGCTGACACATGAGATTAACGGCAGCCAGGAACAGCCGGTGGGGGCCTGGATTGAGGGAAAGAGCTGTGAGCTTACCACTGTGGATGATGTGATGTATCTATATCCGTCCAGCGGGGAGGCTCAGATGCTCACCGGTGAGGATTACTATTACTCAGGTGTCACCATTACCCAGAAAGATGTGGGTTATGATGTATGGGAAGACCGGGAGACAGCTCCCGAGTCAGGCATTGGGGATGACATAGACAGAAGCGTAAAAATCTATGCCATGTATGAGGATTCTGAGAAGACAGACATTGACGAAGGATGGGAACAGGTGGGGGAAATCCCATGGGATACCTCCGGCGTGATGCAGTATTCCTTCACCCAGGAGCAGATTCAGCGGAAACCCTGGAGGGTTAAGGCGGTACATCAGACCGCGGATTATAAGACCACCTGCCAGATTGACGTGGCCGTGTGCTTTAAAAAAGATTCCCCTGCGCTGGGAAAAATTATAAGCAGCGGGGAAGCAGAAAATCCCACGATACAGATAGAAGACGTGTCCGGCGTGATGGGGGCAGAATACACGGATGGAGTGAAGGGCCGGTACTGCCATGAGACAGAGATCAAAGGGGATAATTACAAAGAGCCAGGGCTGAAGGAAGCAACAGAAAACTTATATGGAATACTGCTGCAGAGGGATAATGTCATGAAAGATGTATCATGGCTGGGAAAGGAAGCTTCTTCATATAAAACATCCAAAGCGGTAAATGATGCCAATAACAGCCGTGTGCTGGTGGATTACAGCCTGACTGCCTATGACGGATATGAAATATTCGGCCAGGACGCAGTGAATTACCTGAAAAGCAAGGGGATGAACTCACCGGGCAGAAACCATGTGGTGTTCTATGATCTGCTTCCCACTGGCATGCGTTTTGACCCGTCCTATCAGGTGACGGCAGGGCGCATCACCAATCTTGCCAATGAAAACTACAAAACCCAGCCAAAGAGCTGGGACACCAGCCAGACGACGGTGACAGTGGACTCGAAAAGAGACATTATAGAAAACTACAGAGGAACCGGCCGTACCATGGTGGTTTTCCACATTGAGTACGAAGGCGCCGATTCCGCCGTGTTTACCAATAAGCGGTGGATCGAGGGCTGGGGTGTGAACTTCCGGGCGTACTATGACTGGAAAGACCAGGGCATTGTGAAGGATAAAGCCAATGTCAGCGCGTTCATGCCGGAAGACAAAGCCGGGGAACCGCTCTATGGCCAGCCATTGTGCGGGCAGGAAACAGAAGTATCCTGTGATGACGGCGTGATTGTTCCCAAAAGTCTGGAAAAGGAATGTAAGATTTTCGGAAGTGATATCAATGAGGATGGAATCACAGGTATCAGAAATGTCCTGTATGCCCAAAATGTAACCAACGAAGATACTGCCCAGGCATCCGAATCAGGGATTGAGAAACTGGTACGGGCAGACAGCGACAGATTCGGCGTCTACAGTGAAAGCGCGGCTGTGGAAACCGGGGGCGGCTATACCTACAGCATTGCGGTAAAAGCTGTGGCCAATGAACTGAAAAATATCGTTGTGTACGACCACCTGGAGAACGCACAGGAAGACAGAGACGGCGATGGAGATTTGTTCGAGCCTTTTGAGCACAGTGGATGGCAGGGAACCTTCCAGTCCGTGGATGTGGCGGCTTTAAGGGAAATGGGGATAGCCCCTGATATTTATTACAGCACAGATAGAAAGGCGCCTATACCTGAAGACACATCCAAGCCGGGGAGCGGGACTGCCCAGTTGACACCGGACAATGGATGGTACCGCGGCGAAGATGCATTGGCAGTGGCTGGAATAAGCAAAGAGGCTGTCCAATCCATAGCGGTAGACCTAAGCCATACGGAAGATGGCGGAGAGTTTATTCTGAAGTCAGGCGCCACGGCGGTTTTCCAGATCAAGATGACCGCACCGGAGGAAAAGCCGGAAAACGCGGAGTACACATACAATAATCCCGCGTGGTTCTCAGAGGCAGTGGGTACTGGGGACAAAAATATTCGGGAAGGCAATTCGGTGAGGGTAAGCCTGAGGGGAAAAGAAGCCCTGGAGATCGTCAAAGAGTTTGGCGGGGATGTGCCGGAGGCTGTGAAAGATACAGCATTTGAATTCCGGCTTTCTGAGGCCGGGCAGATTTCCGGGGAAAAACCTCTGGCCAACAGAGAATATCAGCTTTACAAAAAATCCCCAGAGGGAGACTGGATTCGCCAGGAGAACCGGATGTACGCAACGGACGGGGGCGGGCGGCTGAGGCTTAACGCGGATGAAAAGGCCGTCTTTGAAGAACTGCCTAGTGCGGAGAGCATCAATGTGCAAGAAATCGGCAGCCTGTTTTGGGAATCAGAGAGTGACACAGCTGTGACAGAGGCAGACGGACGCGTAATCCGCACGGTAACAGTCACCAACACATACCGTCCGGTACTCTATGTACAGAAGTATCTGGAGGGAGTTCCGGAAGGGGCCCTTGTGGCTGACAGTGAGTTTACCTTTCAGGTGAACGCCGGGGGCAGTCCTCTGGCAGAGGCCCGGTACTGCTATGTGGACAGTGTGCGCACAGACGGCGGAGCTCCGGAGATTGACACCAGCCGTGGAGACAAAGGCTACGGCAAAACAGATATAAATGGGCGTTTTACAATCAAAAAAGGAGAGATTATAGCACTGTTTCCGGGAAGCGTGGGGACAGAATATGAAGTGAAAGAGCAGACCGGAGAACTGCAGGACTGGATTTGCAGAACAGATACTGTCAGCGGGACTCTCCCCGTCAATGGGGCCAGGGCGGCAATTATCAACATATATAAATGGAAGGAACTGTCTCTGACCAAAGAACTCACCCATCAGGACCCGGAAGAATGTACGCAGGAATTTACCTTCCGGATTGAGAAAGTGACAGGAGAAAACCAGGAGCCAGAGGCAGTGAAAGGGAAACCATGGCTTCTGCTGAATCCCGATGGCACACCCTCAGAAGAAAAGGGAACACTGGATGAGCAGGGAGAATTTGCCTGTGCATGTGCGGGCCGTACAGTGGTGATTCAGGGACTGGAAGCGGGAAAGACCTATGTGGTGACAGAAGTAGAGACAGGAATTCAGGAGCTGTACCGCCCGGTAAATGGCACCCAGGAAGTGACCATGCCTGTATTCAGCGGCAGCAAAGAGCTGACAGTTACCAATGACTATCTGAAAAGGCCGCTGTCAGTGACAAAAACGGTAGTCTATGAGCTGGATGATTCAGACGCGCAGGAAGAAGTGAACAGCAGGTCCTTTACTATGCAGGTGAAGGTGGGCGAAAAACCGCTGATAAACCATCCCTATACCTTAACGGAAAAAGGCGTTGAAGTCCAGCCTGAAAGCGGGCAGATTTATCAAACGGATGGAGACGGGAAGTTTACGCTGAAGAACGGGCAGACCGCTGTATTCAAAGACGCGGGCCTTCTGGGGCAGGCATTTGAGGTGGTGGAGATGCAGGATGAGGATTATCCTCAGCTCTATCCCGCCAGTGAAGACGAAGAGATGGCCGGGCCAGGAAAACCTGGAGCTCCCAGCAGGGGAACATTCACCGGAGAGGGGGCGGAGGTGTCCATGATCAACGGCAGCGGGGACAGTCTGCTTCTTGGAAAAGAATATACAGGAGGGGATGAGAAAGGCAGAGAATACATTGAGGAGCTGAAGAAAAAGGTCACATGGTCTGAGGCTGACATGGACGATCCGGGGGAGTCATATTTTGATTATGTTTCCTCGTGTGACAGAGCAGCCAGCGGAAAAGTGCAGCTCACCCTGGAAGTTAAAAATCAGGACGGCTATTTCGAGAGATGGCCTTCTCCAGCCAATGAGGAAGAGTACCAGAGTAAAGCTGGCGTTTACGTAACAGTGATTGACCAGCTCAGCGGAATTTCCAAAAATGTCTTATGGCCGTGGCAGAGTTCCGTCTGGATTGAGCCGTGGAAGACGGTGGTGATTGAGGGACTGCCTGGAGAGACAGAATATATTGTGACAGAAGACAAAGAAAGCCAGCATACGATCTGGTCAGCAGCAAAGCCAAACCAGCTGGCGCCGGGAGAAGGCGGTCTGCCCATGCTGCGGTCTGCGGCGGGGAACCAGAGAGGACAGCTGAGTTCAGGATTAAGACAGCAGGAATACTATCAGGTTACACAGAAGTCTCCCGCGGATGACCAGGGAATCCAGGGAACGGTCAACGGGAAGCCGTCAGCAGTGATCTATAATCAGGTGCTTGGCATTGGCTCCCAATGTACAGTTGACAAAACCATGGTTTTAAATTCCCAGGAGGTTCCGGAAAACGCGAAGCTGGTATGGCGGGTAGAGGAATATGACGGCGAGGGAGGATGGAGCCCGGCAGAAAATGTTTCCTATCTGGTATTCGCCGGAGGAAAACCTGCCAGTGACCGTATTCAGCAGACAGGAGCAGACGGACGCATTGTCTTACACAAATCCCCGGTGTTATATCCGAGAGTGCGGTTTACAGACGAGAGGGTCTACTTGAATCTGTATGACAAAGAAAAATGTGAGGAACTGCTGAAGCCGGACGGAGAGAAACCGGCACCGCCACGGCTGCTGCGGCTGGTGGAGGTGCCGGAAGAATCGGATGATGCCTGGGGAATATTGGCAGGATATCTGTCAGGAGACGCGGAAAGCGATATCCGCGACACAGATATGGCGGAGGAAATGCAGCCGCTAAGGGGCATGATGCGCGCGCAGGTACAACACAACCTGTCCCAGGCCGGGGAGTACTCCATGGATGTGGAGCCCGAAAAAGCCGTGGGATTCGTCAATTCCAATCAGTCCGGTTATACAGTGGAAATCGGCAAAGAAATGGAAAACCGGTCAGATGACGCCTTTACCATGCTGCTGCGGCAGATTCTATCTACATCGAAAAATCCGGTAACAGCTCCGGGAGACATCCAGGAGTCCCGGCCGGGCTCCGGTATAGAGTATGCAGTCCGAAGCATAGAGACAGACCAGGAAATCCGGAAGGAAGTAACCGGGAAAAACGGGGAAATCCAGCTGCGGGCAGGAGAATACGCAAGGCTGGAACTGCCCTATGATACCCAGTGGACCGTATCCGAGGACATAAAGCCCAATTATGAGCTGAAAGCTCTGACCGGACGGCCGGATGACAGCAGTATGCTGAAAAAGCTGGGGGATAACCTGATGATGATCACCCATCTGCGGGCTATGAGGCTGGAGGTCATAAAGGATGAGGATTATCTCGTCTATTTGAATGAACCACTGGATAAGGGTAAATTTACAGTCAATGTGGTATATACCGACGGGACGAAAAAACGCCTGAATCAAGATGAATTTGAGTTTGCGGATGGGTGATCATCATC
>CANSYV010000030.1 GCA_947651335.1 uncultured Lachnospiraceae bacterium | reverse complement strand
TTTACATTTTATGAAAGATTCACAATCTATGCTAATTTTCTGCTAAAAGCTGGATTTTTTTATCGGTTTCCAGTTCCAGATGCAGTTTGATGTTTTTGATGTCCTTTTTTATGGGGGCCAGTTCTGACTCAAATTTCACATCCAATAATTTAGAGATTTCCGCTAAATCTTCTCCGGTCAATGCCATAATTATCACTTCCTTATTATGCTGGTTCCTGGTCGTATGTAAAGTGTGAAGTTGTATTGAGTAATCACATTATACTCCATTATCATACAATTGTCAAATGGAAAATGCAAATAATAAAACTGCAAATTAAACATGAATTAGAGAAAACAAAAATATGAAGATAGAACGGCAGAATTTATTGCGCGGGCCATGGAAACGTTTTATAATTAAGGTACGCGCATTTTTTCTACAATTCCTTAATATACAGACAGGAGAGAGGGGAGGTCACAGGGAACATGGAGTATACTTCTAATTATGAGAGACAATGTGAAGAGTGGAGACAGAAGTTCCTGACAATGGACCAGGAGGATATATGCAGGCGGCTTCCGGAGATTCATTTAACGGAGGAGAAACTGGAACTGTGGCATTTTGGAAGGCTGTTTACAGTTGACAGGAGGGATGGGAACATCTGTGTGTCTTCAGACAATAAACCGGTGGATACCATGCCTAAGATGAATATTTATACACTTTTCTGGCATGCGGGACAGAATGCGGTACATACTGGAAAATGGGTTCCCTATCAGGAATTGAAAGGCGCTTCACCCTTTGAGGCGGCGTTTAAGAAAGGTATTTTACAGCCCATTGCGCTGACATTTTCCGGAAAAGAAGAACTTCTGGAGAGGGCAGTGAAAAGTCTGCGGGGAGAGCGGGTGTCAGCGTCGGGATTTCTTTTAAAAGCATTTGAATGTATTCCGGTACGGTTGAATTTCTGGGATGCGGATGAGGAGTTTCCGGCTCAGGCCAACCTGTTGTTTGACAGCAGTGCCACGGATTTTAATCACGAGGAGAGCATTGCCACCATTGCCACGGAAGGAATGTATCAGCTGGCGGATGCGGCAGGGCTTCAGCTTGCAGGAAGTCCATTTATTCGGTTCTAGTACACCGTTTGGTAGATACGCAGATACTAAGTGCCTGATATTTGTGTCAGTGCAAGGCGGCTGAATGAGGCGATGCGGTGGCATCGTCGATTGAAGCCAACGCGGCAATGGCTCAAATAGCGGGTGCTTAGTGTTTGAGTATCTACGAAATGGTGTACTAACACCAGTGGCGGCCCGCCGCAGGCGGAAGAATCCCGCATAGCAGGATTCTTTCATACAGGACTTTCTTAGAAAATAACCTGCAGCGGCAGGCGGGTGATATCCTCAGGTTTGATGCCGAATTTCTCTACGCTGAGTTTGTCGATTTCTTCAGCCAGCACAGCGTAGGCGCCTGGATATGTGGAGCCGGGTCCGCCTTGGGTGATACAGGGTATGAAGTATTTGGTTCCGCATTCTTCTACGGCTTTGCGTGCCGCTTTTGCGCAGTCTTCACGGGTCCAGCCTTGGAAATCCATAGATTTGTTGTCAATGTCGCCCATGAATGAGATCTGGCCGCCATATTTTTTGATCAGTTCCGGTACGTTGTTGGATTCCATGCAGCCCTGCCAGATATCAATACCCATTTCAATCATATAGGGAACCAGCGTTGCGGCATAGCTGTCAGCGTGGTGAATGATCAGTTCTACTCCGTGGTCATGATAATACTTGTAAATTTCTTTGTAGGAATCCAGGAAAAATTCTGCGAACATATCCGGGCTCATGAAAGTGCTCTTTTCACCACCCCAGTCATCGTGGTGCAGAATCGCGTCGGGATGCAGGTTTGAGCAGATTCCTTCTGCCAGTTCCAGCTCCCATTCTGTCAGATATTTGATCAGGTCATGCATCTCCGGGTTGGTGATGTAATACATCAAAGCATTTTGTATTTCACAGAGATGGTGGGTCTGTTCGAAAATACCAGGAGCGATAAAAGATGCTTTATAGCTCTGCGTCCCGTCCACCGCGTCGTACTGTGCTTTGAAATTGTCCCATTCCTCCTGAGAAAATTTCAGAGAGGGGGCATGGACATAGTCCCGCCAGTGCTCAATGTCCTTGACTACGATCTTTTCCGGGGTATGTACCGGGAATGCACCAGGTGTTCCCTGAGGGAAAGAATTTGTAACGCCCCAGGCGTTTACCACGTTTTCCTGTCCCGGCGCCAGCAGTGCATTTGAATGCATAATATAGGGGTGGAACATGAGCTGGACAGCTTCATATTGGTTGACGTAACGTTCTGGGTTCCCTCCGCGTATTACTTCCTGCAGGTTCTGTTTTGCAGTTAACATAGCAAATACCTCCTCAATTTTTGTTATAATTATAATAATTTTTCGATAGAAATGTCAAGTTTTTTGGAAGTTTGTACAGAAAATTTGCCACGTTTCATATCTGGCAGATAATATATTGTGCATAATAGTGAAAACTATATTGCAGCATGTTTAAAAAATTATGGTTTACTTTATAGAAAGAAGTGGTTTAGAATAGATAAGGAAGTTTTTGGAAAATCTTTTGTATATGCTTTCAGGTGGATTTTCCGGGAATAGTCTAAGGAGCTGTAGAAAAATAACTGATACAGATTGCATATGGAGGGATTGTCAATGACCCAGATAAAAGAGAGTGCATTAGAATTAATCGGAAGAACACCCATGCTGAAATTGAATGGATATGCCAGGAAGGCAGGTATTACAAATGCTGTGAGACTTGCGAAACTGGAATATCTGAATCCCGCAGGCTCTGTGAAGGACCGGACTGCGCTGGCCATGATTGAGGACGCACAGAGAAAAGGCATCTTAAAAGAGGGAGCCGTTATCATTGAACCAACCAGTGGAAATACGGGAATCGGCATTGCGTCGGTGGCGGCTGCGAAAGGCTGCCGGGCCATTTTCACCATGCCGGATACCATGAGTGTGGAGCGGAGAAATCTTCTGAAAGCTTATGGGGCTGAGATTGTTCTCACAGAAGGGGCCAAAGGGATGAAAGGCGCTATTGCGAAAGCGGAGGAATTAGCGGCAGAGATTCCCGGGGCAGTGATTCTGGGGCAGTTTGTAAATCCTGCAAATTCTGCTGTACACAGAGAATCAACAGGGCCGGAAATCTGGGAACAGACCGGGGGCAGTGTTGATATTTTTGTGGCTGGCGTGGGAACAGGCGGTACAATTACCGGTGTTGGTGAGTATCTAAAAGAAAAGAACCCAAATGTACAGATTGTGGCGGTGGAACCGTCAGGAAGTCCCGTACTCTCCAAGGGAGAAGCCGGGGCCCATAAAATTCAAGGAATCGGGGCAGGGTTTATTCCGGAAGTGTTGAATACAGATATTTATGATGAGATCATCACCGTTGAGGATGACGATGCATTTGCAGAGGGAAAGGCATTTGCAGTCAGTGAGGGGATTTTGGTGGGAATTTCCTCCGGCGCGGCGCTGAAGGCGGCTTCTGTCCTTGCAGGCAGGCCGGAGAATGCAGGAAAAACCATAGTGGTCCTGCTTCCCGATTCGGGCGACCGGTATCTGTCCACCCCGTTGTTCAGTGATTGATCTATAAATCCGCCAGTGTTTTTTCTCCGAAAATGCATTTCCAGTCCGCATCAAAAGCGTCTACTGCATTGGTGATATGGGGCTGTGTGAGAGCGGCCTCTAAGATGGAAGGGTCCATGGTGGCTGTGTGGGCACCTGCGAGGAAAGCCCGGTCCACCTGTCCGGCATTTTTGAAGCTGGCTGCCAGGATTTCGGTGGGATAGTGATAAAGCTGTATCATCTCTGCCAGTGCGGCAATGATTTCCTCTGAATTCAGACCCATATTTTCCATGCGGTTGAAATAAGGAGCAATACAGTCCGCGCCTGCCTCCATGGCCAGAAAACCCTGCTGGCTGCTGTAGATGGCGGTGCCGGTTACGTGGACGTTCTGGGCTTTGAGTTTTTTGATGGCGCGGATGCCTTCTAAAGTCACCGGAACTTTTACGTAAACATTGGCGTCTATTTTTGAGAGAAGCGTGTCAGCGTCCCTGAGCATCCCGTCAGTATCCAGGGCCGTTACCTGTATATGGAGGGGGCGTTCGGGGCCGATGATGGAGCGGATTTCATTCATGTGGGCGAAAAAGCTGATTTTCCCCTCTTTTTTTACAATAGAAGGGTTAGATGTCACTCCCGCAATGGGAAAAATATCGCAGAAACGTGTGATGTCAGCAAGGCTGGCTGTGTCTAATAAGTATTTCATTGAGAACCTCCTAAAAATAGTCACAAAATATTTCAGGCGATGGTTACAGTGATTCCCTGTTTTTCCAGGAAATCTTTTTCAGATGGTGCAATCCCGTCGTCTGTGATAATCTGGTATACATCCTCCAGTTTCAAAAAGTAAACAGAACCTGGCTGGGTGAATTTCTCAGAACCTGCCAGCACGTAAGTGTGGTCTGCCGAGGCGATGAGGGCACTTAAAGTATCGGAGCGTATCAGGTCCTCTCCTGTGAAACCGTGGGTGCGTGAATAGCCGTCTGTTCCTGTGAAAATCTTGTCCACATGAAAGGATGCAGCGGCGCTTTTTGTCAGCGGGCCAACCAGTGACTGGCCGTGTGGCTGCAGTGTTCCTCCCAGGAGGATCAGCTGAATGTTTGTGTATGAGCTTATGTATCCTGCAAGGTACATGGAGTTTGTTATGATCGTGATGTTTTGTTTTGTCTTTGCCAGTTCTTCGGCAAACAGGGCACAGGTGGAACCGGATTCGATCATCAGGGTCTCACCGTCCTGAACACACGCGGCTGCCGCTTTGGCGATTCTTTGTTTGGTGTCCAGATGAAAGGCCATTCTGTAATTAATATCTCCAGGACTGTTGGGCACTGCATAGCCCCGTTCCCTTTTTATAATTCCCCGTTCTGATAAGTATTCCAGATCTTTGCGTACAGTTACTTTTGAGGTATGAAGATACTCGGCCAGGACAGCAACTTCGGTCTTTCCGTGTTTTGTAACGTATTCAAGAAGTGCAGTGTGCCGTTCTTTCATGACTTTCATGAGCATCCTCCTGTATTTTGATATGATGATCAGCCCGTCAAATCGCGCTGATCATATGATATACTAGCACATGAATGTTGTTATGTCAATAAATAAGTTTCGTACGAAAGAAAAAATATTTTATATATTTACAAATGGAATTTCTTATAGTAGAATAAATACAGTATAGTTCCTACGGGAATTGTTAAAAATTAACTTTGCATGTGACGCGGTATAAATCTTTTTATGCAAGGCGGAGGAAATGACGGATGAAAAGTGCAGTTTTTTATGGGAAACACCACCTGCGGGTGGAGGAGGTCCATGTCCCCAGCCCAGGGCCAAAAGAAGTGCTGATACAGATAAAAGCCTGCGGGGTCTGCGGCACTGATGTACATATTTATGAGGGAGATAAAGGTGCGGCGGAGGTAAATCCCCCCACGATACTTGGGCATGAGTTTTCAGGGGTGATTACTGAGACCGGGTGTGAAGTGCGGAAATTTCACATTGGAGACCGGGTGTGCATTGACCCCAATGCTTACTGCGGCTGCTGCGGTTACTGCAGGGACGGGCAGGTGCATTTCTGTGAACATATGACAGGATATGGCACCACAGTGGATGGGGGATTCGCAGAATACTGCGTGGTGAGGGAAAGCCAGGTATACGCTCTGGGAGAGCATACCACTTTTGAACAGGGGGCTATGGCAGAGCCTGCGGCCTGCTGTCTCCACGGCATTGACTTGTGCCAGATCACACCAGGCGAACAGGTGGCAGTCATCGGCGGAGGTATGATCGGCCTGTTGATGCTCCAGCTGGCAAGGCTGGCAGGAGCTTCCAGGACTGCACTTTTAGAGCCATCAGAGAAAAAGCGCAGGATGGGCAGGAAGCTGGGAGCGGATATCTGTATTGACCCATTGAAGGAGGATGTGAAAAAGAGACTGGAGCAGGCGGGAATGACATGGATTCATACAGTGATTGAATGTGCCGGACTTCCAGGGACCATGGAGCAGGCGGTGGATCTGGCGGGAAAACGGGGAAAAGTGATGCTGTATGGGTTGACGAAGCCGGATGCGCAAATCAGCCTGAAGCCCTTTGAGGTTTTTCAAAAGGAATTGACGATTATGGGCTCTTACATCAATCCCTGCACCCAGCAAAGAGCGCTGCAGCTGATTGATTCCGGACGGCTGGATGTACAGTCTATGGTGTGCAAAACCATCGGGCTTAAACAGCTGGAAAATGTGCTGAGTGATCCTGCGCTGAGAGCGGAGGGAAAGTATCTTGTGATTCCGTAAAAAGTTAGGAGCAGAGCAAATGAATTTGGACGCAGGCATCAGGGAGGAGATTATAGGATTCGCACAAAAGTGTAAGATTCGTAAGGTGATTTTGTTTGGGTCAAGGGCCCGGGGGGATAATAAAGAACGCAGTGATATTGACCTGGCTGTTTCTGGGGGGATATCACAGAGTTTCGTCTGGCAGTAGACGATGAAATCCCTACGCTTTTAATGTTCGATGTGGTAAACTTGGATGGTCCTGTCCAAAAAGCATTGTTAGATTCCATAGAAAAAGAAGGTATTATATTGTATGAAAAAATTTGAGAATTTTTCATCTGCTCTGGAGAATTTAAAACTCTGCAGAAATTATTCAGCGCCATATGATGTGGTGATTGAGACAGGGCTTGTGAACTTGTTTTCCATTTGTTTTGAGCAGGCATGGAAAGCAATGAAAAGTGTTTTGGAAAGTCATGGTTATAGTGAGGGCAGAACCGGTTCTCCTAAAATGATTATAAAATTGGCATATAAGGCGGGAATGATACAAGATGAAAGAGGCTGGCTGGAACTTCTTGACAGGCTTAATGAAGTTTCTCATTCTTATAATGAAGAGGTGGCTGCCGCGATTATTGAGAAGATCAAGGAAACATATCTTCTATTGTTTGAGATATTAGAAAAGGAGATAAAGGATAAATGGCTGTAAAGAAGGAAGGGTTGACGTGGGAAAATATTTAATTGCGCATGATCTGGGTACTTCCAGTAATAAGGCATCGCTTTTTTCAACAGAAGGCAGGTTGATCAGAAGCCATACGGTGCCCTATGACGTGCATTTCTTTGGCAAGAATTGTGCCCAGCAGAATCCCGAGGACTGGTGGAATGCGGTCTGTACGGCTACAAGAAAGATTATTGAGGGGATTGACCCCAAGGATGTGCTGGGGATTTCTTTTTCTTCCCAGATGCAGGCGTGTATTGTGGTGGACCGGGAAGGAAGGGCATTGCGGCCGGCTATGATCTGGGCGGATCTTCGGGCCCAGGAGCAGGCTGGGCAGCTGGAAGACAGGGTGGGATTTGACCGGATGTATGAATTAAACGGCCATCGTGTCAGTGCCAGCTACAGCATTGAGAAGCTGATGTGGGTCCGGGACCATGAGCTGGAGATTTACCAAAAGACATATAAAATGCTTCTGGCAAAGGACTATATTATCTGCCGTCTCACCGGTGAGTTTGTGACAGACTATTCGGAGGCGTCCGGTACCGACGCATTTGACTTAAAGAGGGGGCAGTGGTCCCAGGAGATACTGGATGCTGCCCAAATCCAGCGGGAAAAGCTGCCAGAACTTCATGCGTCTTCTGATGTGATTGGGACTTTGAGAGAAAGCGCGGCCAAGGCTCTGGGTCTCGGCAAAAACACGAAGGTGGTGTGCGGCGGCGGGGATGGCCCCTGCTCCGCTCTGGGTGCGGGAAGTATTAAGAATGGGCAGATGTTTCTTTCTTTTGGCACATCGGCGTGGATTGCGGGTACATCTGACCAGGTATTTCTGGACAAGGACCAGACACTGATCTGCTTTGGTCATGTGATTCAGGGAAAATACATGCCCTGCGGGACTATGCAGGCAGCGGGCAGTTCTTATTCTTATATCAGAAATGCTCTCTGCAGGGAGGAAGAAAAGAAGGCGGTACAAGAGGGGCAGCCGGTTTATGAGGTCATGAACCAGTTGGTGATGGAGTCACCGGCCGGGGCCAAAGGGCTGGTATTTCTCCCCTATCTGCTGGGTGAGCGCAGCCCCAGATGGAATCCGGACACTTCGGGGAGCTTTCTGGGCATAAAAATGGAGCATGAAAAATGTGATTATGTGAGGGCAGTGCTGGAGGGTGTTGCCATGAATCTGGACCTGATTCTGAGAGCCCAGCGGGAGAAGGGACAGGTTACAGACCTGGTGCTCACAGGCGGGGGAGCTAAAGGAGATGTGCTGGCACAGATTCTGGCGGATGTACTGGGCGTCACCCTTCATCGGCTGGACCATGTGGAAAGCGCTACTTCCATAGCCGCGGCTGTCATTGCAGGTGTGGGTGTGGGAGTCTTTGATGATTTCTCTGTTGTAGATCAATTTGTGAAACGGGAAAGGACATTTGAGCCTGATCTTGGGAAGAAGGAAGTATATGACAGGCAGAAGCGTCTGTTTGAGGCTGGTTATCAGGGATTGAAAGATTATTATCAAATAGAATCGCAAGGTTAAATTTCGAAAGGAGAATGGTTATGGAGAGAGTGAATCCGGCTCTGGTTCCACAGAGAAAGTTAAGCAATGGTATGGTAATTCCTGGGATTGGAATGGGAACGTTTGGAAATGACAAGTATGATTCCAATCAGGTTTCAGAGGCTGTGTACGGGGCTATTCAGGCAGGCTACCGTCTCTTTGACGGGGCGGCGGCTTATGGAAATGAGAAGGAGATCGGGAAGGTGTACGCCCGGGCTTTTAAAGAAGGGCTGGTACAGCGGCAGGATCTCACGATTATGACAAAGGTGTGGAACAATATGCATGGGCAGGGAGATGTGCTGGTGGCATGTGCACAGAGCCTGCGGGATCTCCAGATTGATTATGCGGATATTTATATGGTCCACTGGCCGTTTCCCAATCATCATGAACCAGGAGCGCATCTGGAAGGAAGGGACCCCAGCCATGTGCCGTTTTCTCTGGAGGAATATATGACAGTCTGGAGGCAGATGGAGAAACTGGTGGATATGGGGCTGGTGAGAGGACTGGGTATGTCTAATGTGACTATCACGAAGATGGAACAGATTCTGCCTCTGTGCCGGATTAAACCGGTGGTTCTGGAGGTGGAGATCAATCCCACCTTCCAGCAGCCGAAACTTTTTGATTACTGTAAAGCCCACGGGATTCTTCCTATTGCCTACAGTCCGCTGGGATCTCCGTGCCGTCCCGAGCGTGATACGGCTCCCGGTGACCTGGTTACATTTGAGATGCCGGAGCTTTTGGAGATTGCAAAGGCGCATAACTGCCATCCGGCGGTAATCTGTGTGAAATGGGCTGTACAGAGAGGACAGGTTCCCATTCCATTTTCCGTATTTGAAAATGAGTACGTGGGAAATCTAAAATGTACTACTGAGGACTTTCTGACAGATGAGGAGATGGAGACCTTGAGAAAAGCGGACAGGAATTTCCGGCTTTTGAAAGGCCAGGTGTTCTTATGGGAAGGCGCCAGGGACTGGCGGGATATCTGGGACCGGGAATAGGAGATGAGTGAAGAAATGAAGTATAGTTTTTACGGCTGGGAGCAGGCGCTTGTCCCAGCCATAACAGAGGAATATGAGGGAATCCGGACACCTCAGGATTTGTATGATGCCCTTTCTTCAATCTGGTGTGAATATACCTGCGCGCCCAGGATGCGCGGGGATTGGAGCAGGGAAAACCGGACTCTGGGACAGTGTTCTATCACCGCGTTTCTGGTGCAGGATATCTTCGGCGGAAAAGTCTATGGAATACTCCGCCCCGGGGGGAACTACCATTGCTATAACATAGTGGACGGATGTG
>CANSYV010000029.1 GCA_947651335.1 uncultured Lachnospiraceae bacterium | reverse complement strand
GTCGTTCCTGCCTTATTACTGCCAGCCTCTGCTCCCTGATAATATTCCATATTGGTCACGTCGTAATCCGTCATTGCCTCAATCTTCGGATTATTGGACATAATCTTCGTGCCGCCCATGGCTTTACCGTAGAACTGAATATTATCCGGACCATACATGTCAGTCAGTCCGTTCATAAAAGGATACAGCCCTTCCCTGAGTTCTTTCAGTGAAACACCATCCTTCTCCCTTTCCTCAATATAATCCACGCAGATTGTCAGGACAGACTCACAGGCCCGTATATTGCTTTCTTCTGTAGAAGAATAATTTTCCACCAGTGTAAGGCCCATTTTGTTGGTATTTTTCATAAGAGAACTGCGCAATATACCTGTGCAGAGTACAACTACGAAAATAAACATTACCAGCACAATAATATTGTTCCGCATCCGTTTTATTAAATGCATCTTTTTCATCTTACTCATTTTTCAATTCTCCAGGAACTCAATCCCCAGCAAAGTCAATCCGCAGGCCGGTGCTGTCGGTCCGGCGGCACTCCTGTCACCAGCCTCCAGAACTTCCCTCATATGTTCCGGCGGATACATCCCGTTTCCAATTTCCAACAGTGTCCCGGCTAGAATCCTCACCATATGATAGAGAAATCCTCTGCCGGAAACCTGTATACACACCATACTGTCGTTCCTCTGTACAGAAATTCCTGTCACCAGCCGTACTGTGGTCTTCACCTGTGCCCCGGCCCCGCAGAAACTGGCAAAATCATGCTTTCCGATAAAATAAGAAGATGCCTCCCGCATCCGCCCCACATCCAGGGGATAGTGATAAAAATAAGAATACAGCCTCTGTGTGGGCAGTGGAAATCTCCTGTTTAAAATCCGGTATTCATATGTCTTCTCACTCTCGCAGAAACGGGGATGAAAGTCCGGCTCCACCTCCTGAGAAGCCTGAATCCGGATATCCTCCGGCAGACGCTGGTTCAGAGCATAAGAAAATTTTTCAGCCGGTATCCTGCTCTCCGTGTCAAACACAGCCACATTCCCCAGCGCGTGAACTCCCGCATCCGTACGGCTGGCCCCCGCAGTCTGCACCGGATGGCCCAGCAGTTCTTCCAGACATCGGTTCAGCTCACCTTGAATCGTTCTTCCATTATCCTGTATCTGCCAGCCGCAGTAGTTCGAACCGTCATAAGCAACCGTCAACCCAATCCGTTTCATCCTAGATCCCCCATATCCGAAATGCAATACCAAGCGCCAAATACCCCGCCAAAATCCCATAAGCCGCATAATCCCTGCCTTTATATTTCAGAGGCTTCATCTGTGTACGCCCCTCACCCCCATGGTAACACCGGGCCTCCATAGCCATGGCCAGGTCATTGGCCCGCCGGAACGCAGAGACAAAAAGGGGCACCAGCAAAGGAATCATGTTTTTCGCCTTCTGCATGATGTTCCCGCTCTCAAAGTCTGCTCCTCTTGCCATCTGCGCCTTCATAATCTTATCTGTTTCTTCCATTAATATGGGAATAAAACGCAGGGCAATGGACATCATCATAGCAATCTCATGAACCGGGACATGGATACGGTTCAGCGGGCCCATGAGATTCTCCAGCCCGTCAGTGAGCTGATTGGGGGTGGTGGTCAGTGTCATGATAGATGATCCCACCACCAGATAGACCAGCCGGATAGCCATGCGCCCTGCCTGCATAAGCCCCTCCCAGGTGATTTTCAGAAATCCCAGCTGCCAGATGACCTGTCCTGGGGTGAGCAGCATATTGAACACAACAGTAAGCAGCAAAATCACAAAAATCGCTTTTAGCCCCCGGAACATAAAGGACACAGGCACTTTAGACAAGCCAATCATTCCCGCCAGAAATACCGTGGCCGCGCCGTACCCGGGAAATGTGTGGAAAATAAACAAGGAGATCACAAACAGCAGGGTTCCCACAAATTTTGTCCGGGGGTCCAGCCTGTGAAGCACCGAATCAGCCGGATAATACTGTCCCAGTGTAATGTCCCTAATCATGGCATTTCCCCTTTCAACGCTTTTAGGATACTCTCTTTTGCCTCCTCGATGGTAATGGCCCCTGTGTCCACTGGCAGCCCTCTTTCTTTCAGATCATGCATCACGTACGTAATCTCCGGCGCCGCCAATCCCATATGCTCCAGCTCTTTATAATGGGCGAACACCTTCCTGGGCTCATCGTCAAAAGCGATGCTCCCCCCATTGAGCACAACCATGCGCTCCACATACCGTGCCACATCCTCCATACTGTGGGACACCAGCACAATGGCCATCTTCCGGGTGCGGTGAAGGCTGGCAATCTGGGAGAGTATCTCATCCCTTCCCCCCGGGTCCAGGCCCGCCGCAGGCTCATCCAATATGAGAATCCTGGGATTCATGGCCAGCACCCCGGCTATTGCTGCCCGCTTTTTCTGCCCGCCTGAGAGCTCAAAGGGGGACTTTCCAAAAAGCTCTTTTGGCATACCCACATGTTCCAGAGCTTTTCTCGCCTGTTCCTCCGCCTCCGCCTGGCTCAATCCCTGGTTTTTCGGCCCAAAACACACATCCTTCAGCACATCCATCTCAAACAGCTGATATTCCGGATACTGAAACACCAGCCCCACCTGTTCCCGGAGTTTTTTTCTGGAAAATCCCTCTCCCCAGATATTCTCCCCGTTGTAAAGCACCTGTCCCTGAGATGGTTTCAGCAAACCGTTTAATAACTGTATCAATGTGGACTTCCCGCTGCCTGTGTGTCCGATAATTCCCATAAACTGGCCGTCCAAAATGGTCAGATTGATGTGCTTCAGCGCACGCATTTCATATGCCGTGCCCGTACTGTACTGATAAGAGACATTTTTTAATTCTATTGACATATGGCATCCACCAATTCTTCCCTGGTCAATATATCTTCCGGCAGCTGCATGCCTGATTTTCGCAGTTCATGTGCCAGCATGGTTACCTGGGGAACATCCAGGCCGCATTTTCTCATTTCTTCCACATGGCTGAAAATCTCTCTGGGCGTGCCCTGCATCACAAGCTCTCCCTGATCCATCACGAAAACCCGGTCTGCATATACCACTTCTTCCATATAATGGGTGATGAGAATCACAGTCACCTGTTCTTTCTGGTTCAGCTCCCGCAGGGCCTTCAGCACTTCTTTGCGCCCGCCAGGGTCCAGCATGGCTGTGGGCTCGTCTAACACAATACAGCGGGGGCGCATAGCCATCACCCCGGCTATGGCCACCCGCTGTTTCTGTCCGCCGGATAGCTTATTGGGCGAATGATACCGATAGGCAGTCATTCCCACTGCCTTCAGGCTCTCATCCACCCGTTTCCAGATATCTTCTGTGGGCACTCCCATATTCTCCGGTCCGAAACCCACATCTTCTTCTACCACAGTTCCGATAATCTGATTATCGGGATTCTGGAAAACCATACCGGCTCTCTGACGTATCCTCCACAGTTCATTTTCCTGACGGGTATCCATGCCGTCCACCCACAGTGTCCCTTCCGTGGGCATCAGCAGCGCATTGATATGTTTCGCCAGGGTAGATTTGCCCGAACCATTATGTCCCAGCACTGCCGCGAACTGCCCTGCCTCAATGTCCAAATCCACATTTCTCACAGCGTGGCTGGCCTCCCGGACCTGGCCGTTCTCATCATATCGATAATAATCAAACCCCAGCTTCCTGGCCCGAATGATTCCCATAGGCACCTTCCCCCGCAATCACTTCTTCCATGATTTTCCATATCTCTTCTCTTCCCTGCCGGTTTTCGGCGGAAAAGGGAATCATTTTGGTGTCCCCAGGCAGCTGCAGCCCTGTCCGTATCAGCTTGGTCTGCTTTGCAATCTGGCTGCGCTTAATTTTATCCAGCTTGGTGGCAATGATAATGGGTTCATAGCCATTGGACACAATCCAGCGATACATCATTTTGTCATTTTCTGACGGGGCATGACGGATATCCACCAGCAGGAAAACCGCCTGAAGAGCAGAAGAACTGTGCAGATAGCGGTCCACCATCTTCCCCCACTGCTCTTTTTCTGATTTGGATGCCCTGGCATACCCATACCCGGGCAGGTCCACCAGGTAAATCTGCTTGTTCACATTATAATAATTAATGGTCTGGGTTTTCCCCGGCTGAGAACTTGTTCTCGCCAGGGACTTCCTGTTCATCAAACTGTTAATCAGAGAAGACTTCCCCACATTGGATTTCCCTGCAAAGGCAATCTCCGGCATGGTGCTTTCGGGCAGAACGCTGGTCACGCCGCACACAGTCTCCAGGGCAGCATTTTTTATGATCATACCAGCACCTCTTCCAACACTTCATCCATAGATTCCATATACAGGATATCCAGCCCGTCTGTGATTTCCTCTGAAAGCTCCTTGATATCCGGGCGGTTCTCTTTGGGAACCAGTACAGTCTTGATTTTGGCGCATTTTGCCGCCAGCAGCTTTTCTTTCAAGCCGCCCACAGGAAGCACCCGTCCGCGCAGAGTGATCTCCCCGGTCATGGCCAGATGGGCTTTCGCCGGTCTTTTGGTAATTGCCGAGAGCATGGCAGACGCCATTGTTATTCCTGCGGACGGTCCGTCTTTGGGCACCGCTCCTTCTGGAATATGTATATGGATGTCATGCTCCTGAAAATATTCCGGCTCTATTTCGAATTGATCTGCCACAGAACGGATGTAGCTGATTCCCGCCTGGGCCGACTCTTTCATCACATCGCCCATCTGCCCGGTGAGCTGAAGTTTTCCTTTTCCCGGCATGACGTTGACTTCAATCTGCAGGGTGTCCCCTCCTGCGCTGGTCCACGCCAGGCCTCTGACCACACCGATTTCATCTTTCTTATTGGCCAACTGGATACTGTACTTCTCATGTCCTAAGTATTTCTCTATATTTTTCCCTGTGACGGTGATCTTCTTGTTGTTCCCCTCCAGAATCTCACGGGCCGCTTTCCTGCAGATTTTCCCGATTCTTCTCTCCAGATTCCGGACGCCTGCCTCCCTGGTATAGCCGCTGATAATCTTTCTGATGGCAGACGACTGAATGGCCAGCTGAGATTTTTTCAGGCCGTGAATCTCCCTCTGCTTGGGAATCAGATGGTCTTTTGCGATATGCTCTTTCTCATTTTCTGTATAGCCGCCGATCTCAATGAGTTCCATACGGTCTAAGAGAGGCCGGGGTATGGTGGACGCGTCGTTTGCCGTGGCGATAAATAAAACCTCTGACAAATCCAGCGGAATCTCCACATAATGGTCTGAAAACTTACTGTTCTGCTCTGAATCCAGCACTTCCAGCAGGGCAGACGCCGTATCCCCCTTATAATCACTGCTGGTCTTATCTATTTCGTCCAGCAGCATCAGAGGATTTTTCACCCCTGCCTGCTTTAAGCCCACAGCGATCCTTCCCGGCATGGCTCCCACATAGGTCCTTCTGTGTCCCCGGATTTCCGCCTCGTCACGGACGCCGCCCAGACAGATGCGCACATATTTCTTATTCAGCGCCTTTGCCACAGACCTGGCAATGGAGGTCTTCCCTGTTCCCGGAGGCCCCACCAGACATAAGATGGGGCTGTCGCCTTTTTCGTTCAGAATGCGCACGGCCAAATATTCCACGATCCGCTCTTTTACTTTCTCCAGGCCGTAGTGGTCTGCCTCCAGAATCCGGTTGGTCTTCTTCAAATCAATAGAATCTTTGGAGGTCTTATCCCAGGGAAGGTCCAGCAGCGTCTCTATATATCCCCTGGCCACGGCGCTCTCCGAAGCGCTGGAGCCCAGAGATTTGAAACGGTCGATCTCTTTGGCAATCTTCTCCTTTACACTGTCTGAAGCCTCCAGCTGTTCCAGTCTCTCCCTGAATTCCTCCACTTCGCTCTGAGAGTTGTCTTCCCCCAGTTCTTCCTGGATTAATTTTAACTGCTCTTTTAAGATATATTCTTTCTGGTTTTTGTCAATGCGCTCCCGGATTTTCATCTGGAGTTCCTGGCGGATCTGGGCAATCTGTATCTCATTATTTAAAATAACACCCAGCAGCTCATACCGGTCTTCCAGCCGCACTGCCTCCAGAATCTTCTGCTTATCTGTGTATTCCAGGGACAGGTGGATGCTGATTTGGTCTACCAGCATCTCCAGGTCTTCAATGCTGATAATCTGCGCTGCCAGCTCCTTGCTGACCTTGCCGCACTCCATGCAGTAAATCTGAAAGGTCTCTTTCATACTGCGTATCATGGCCTGGCGCATACTCTGGTTAATCATTTCCTTTTCTTCAGAGGGTATGGCAACTTCCACTTCCAGCATCTCATCATCCTGGATAATCTCCACCAACTCCCCGCGCTCCTCGCCTTCCACCAGAATCCGAAGAATATTCTGGGGCAGTTTTACCACCTGCTTCACACATCCCACGGTGCCTATCTTATATAAGCCATTAAGACCCGGAGTTTCCACCGCCGGATCTTTCTGGGTAATCAAAAATATTCTCTGGTTATTCAGCATGGCCTTCTCCACGGCTTTCACCGAGCGGGGCCTGCTGATATCAAAGTGTACAATCATATCCGGGATTACAGTAGTCCCCCGCAGGGCCACTGCAGGCATTACTTCTACTCTCTTGCTCATGTTATCCCTCCAAATTTAAGCGGGCTCTGGCTGTCCTTTTCTCTTTGATTTTGATGATCTTCTGGTGGGCGCCGGTGCCTCTCCCCTGACAATCTCCGGTTCCCCGGTGCCGTCCACCATTTCCTTTGTGATCACACATTTGCGGATGGTGTCATCAGATGGCGCCGTATACATGAGATCCATCATGGTATTTTCCATTACAGAACGAAGTCCCCTGGCCCCTGTTTTGCGCTCCATTGATTTCTGAGCGATGCTTGTAAGCGCCTCTTTCTGGAAACTCAAATCCACACCGTCCAGCTCGAACAGCTTACGGTACTGTTTGGTCAATGAGTTCTTCGGCTCCTGTAAAATCCGAATCAGCGCCTCCTGATCCAGTGCGTTTAAGGATACCACCACCGGAACGCGGCCTACAAACTCCGGTATCAGACCAAACTTTATCAAATCTTCCGGCATCACTTCTTTGAGAAGCTCTCCCACATTAGTGTCTTTTACATCGTGTACATCTGCGCCGAATCCAATGCTCTTATTATCTTTTCTTCTGGCTATGATCTTCTCCAGCCCTTCAAATGCCCCGCCGCAGATAAATAAAATATTCGTGGTGTCAATTTGGATAAAGTCCTGATGGGGATGCTTCCTTCCTCCCTGAGGCGGAACGCTGGCAACCGTTCCCTCCAGAATCTTCAGCAGTGCCTGCTGCACACCTTCACCGGATACATCTCTGGTTATGGAAGCATTTTCAGATTTTCTCGTGATTTTATCAATTTCGTCAATATAGATAATGCCATATTGAGCCATCTCAATATCATAATCGGCTGCCTGGATAATCTTCAGCAGAATATTCTCCACATCTTCACCCACATAGCCTGCCTCTGTCAACGTTGTGGCATCTGCAATGGCAAAGGGTACATTCAGCATTCTGGCCAGTGTCTGCGCCAGCAGCGTCTTACCGGAACCTGTGGGCCCCAGCATCAATATATTACTTTTCTGTAAATCCACATCCAGATTCTTCGGCGCCATAACCCTTTTATAATGATTATACACAGACACCGATAATACCTTTTTCGCCTCGTCCTGTCCGATCACATATTCATCCAATATAGAATGAATCTCCTGCGGTTTCAGCAGGTTGATCATACCTGCATACTCATCATCTTCATCGTAAAGAGCAAATTCTTCTTCAATAATTTCCGAACAGATATTGATGCACGCGTCACAGATATACGCCCCATCCGGTCCGGCAATTAACTTGCGCACCTGCTCCTCTGATTTGTTGCAAAAGGAACATCTGATCTTAGAATCCCTCGTTTTATCCGCCATAATTTACCCCTTTCCAGATACAATAACCCAACGGCTTTTTAAGGCCAATCCCTGTGCGCCTGCACAGTGAATCAGCCTTTTCTCCCATTACCATATTATGATCATATTATCTATGTTCAAACACCTTGTCAATAATTCCATATTCCACGGCTTCCTCCGCCGACATATAATTATCCCGGTCTGTATCCACTTCCACCACTTCAATGGGTTGTCCGGTGTTTTCCGCTAAAATCCTGTTTAATTTCTGCTTGGTTTTGGCAATCTGATCTGCAACAATCTGAATCTCTGTCGCCTGGCCCTGGGCACCGCCGGAGGGCTGATGGATCATAATCGTAGAATTGGGCAGTGCGTAACGTTTTCCCTTGGCCCCGCCGGCCAGCAGAAAAGCGCCCATGCTGGCAGCCATGCCGATGCATATGGTGGAAACATCGCACTTAATATAATTCATGGTATCATAAATTGCCATTCCTGCAGATACAGAACCTCCGGGACTGTTGATATACAGGTTGATATCTTTCTTGGGGTCCTCTGATTCCAGGAATAAAAGCTGGGCCACAATAATGCTTGCGGACACATCGCTGACTTCTTCTCCCAGAAAAATAATCCTGTCTTTCAACAGCCTGGAATAAATATCATAGCTTCTCTCTCCCCGGCTGGTCTGTTCTATCACATACGGCACCAAACTCATTGCTTACCTCCAAATATAAAGCCACTATACAGCAACAGCATTGTCAGCGATCAGGTCAAAAGCCTGCTGAACGGCCAGATCCTGCTTCATCTGCTCCATTTCCTTTTCGCCCAGCATATCCCGGACTTTCTCAATGTCCATATGGTACGCTTCAGCTGTTTTCTTGATCTCTTCGTCAACCTGTTCCTGTGTAGGCTGAATGTTCTCTACTTCCGCAATCTTCTCCAATACCAGTCTGTTCTGGATATTCTCTTTTGCCCGCTCTTCCATCTGGTTTTCCAGCTGTTCCTGAGTCATCTGAGCCATTCTCAGATACTGGTCAAGAAGCATGCCCTGCATCTGCAGGCGGCGTGAGAAATCATCCAGCTGCTGGTTCTTCTGTGTCTCCAGCATAGCATCGGGAATATCAATCTGGGAATTCTCCACGATTTTTACGATTGCGTCATTTCCTTTTCTGCGTTTTCCCTCTGCCTCTTTCTCCTCGGTCAGGCGTCTTCTGATGTCTGCCTTGTATTCTTCCATGGTATCAAACTCAGATACATCCTGAGCAAATTCATCATCCAGCTCCGGAAGCTCTTTGTGCTCAATCTTATGAACCGTGCATTTAAACACAGCATCTTTGCCGCTCAGTTCGTCATTTCCATAGTTTTCCGGGAAAGTCACATGAAGTTCCACATCTTCATCTGTCCTGACTCCCACCAGCTGTTCCTCGAATCCCGGGATAAACGCACCGGAACCAAGGGTCAGCGGATAGTCTGTGGCCTTGCCGCCGGCAAATGCCTCCCCGTCCACAAAACCTTCATAATCAATAGTCACAATATCCCCGTTCTCCGCGGCCCGGTCTTCCACAGCCACCAGACGGGAATTCTGTTCCTGTTCTCTGATTAACTCTGCCTGAATCTCATCCTCTTTCACTTCGTCATCGGGCTTTTCCACTTCAATCCCTTTGTATTCTCCCAGAACAATGTCTGGTTTCAGTGCTACCTCTGCCGTGAAAATAAATGGCTGGCCTGCCTCAATCTGTGTTACGTCGATGGAAGGATAGGAAACAATCTCCAGATCACTCTCATCCACAGCCTTGGAATACGCCTCCGGAATCAGATCATTGGCGGCATCTTCCAGGAAAACGCCCTTGCCATACATTCTCTCTATCATTTTTCTTGGAGCTTTCCCTTTGCGGAATCCAGGTAAGACGATATTTTTCTTATTCTTCTGATATGCCCCTTCGATTGCTTTCTCTAATTCCTCAGCGGGAACTTCTATGGTCAGCTTAGCCATATTATGTTCCAATTTTTCTACTTGTAAACTCATTTTTCTAATAAATCCTCCTTGAATTCTTTAAGACAGCTTCCATAGCAGAACTTCACACTGCGTATACATACTACTGCGTTTTGTTCTAAAATATCTCTATCCCTATCGAATAGATATTTGCTATCTACATCATCGATAAAAATTATGTTTCTTTGATTATTCTTTGATACCATATTTCTCAATATCATTCTTAGAAGTAAAGCCTAATGCTTTTTCTACTTGTACTTCTACTGGTAACCCATGAGTATC
>CANSYV010000028.1 GCA_947651335.1 uncultured Lachnospiraceae bacterium | reverse complement strand
CAGATTATCCGGCATCAGCAGGCAGACGCTTAATTCCTCTCTGCGCAGGCTGGAGGCAGACGGCATTGTATATCTGAAACTATTTGAGGGAAAAAAGAAAAAAGTGCACCTCACCGCCAAAGGACAGGAACTGGCTGAAAATACCGCTGTCCGCTTAATTGAAATCGAAAACGGTATATTTGCCTCCTGGACAGAAGATGAAAAGAAGCTGTACCTGGAACTGACCCAGAGATATCTCTCTTCTTTTCAGGACAGTGTGAAAAAACTGGATTTTACACAAAAGAGTCCGGATAAAGAAAGGAGTTGTCCGAAATGAAGATACAATTATCTGACCACTTTGATTATAAGAAGCTGCTGCGGTTCACACTGCCGTCCATTGTCATGATGATTTTCACCTCCATCTATGGCGTAGTGGACGGTTTCTTCGTTTCCAACTTTGTGGGAAAAACCCCTTTTGCAGCCGTCAATTTTATTATGCCGTTTCTGATGATTCTGGGCGCTGTGGGGTTTATGTTCGGCACCGGGGGAAGCGCGCTCATTGCCATAACCATCGGCGCCGGCGACCGCAGACGGGCAAACAGCCTGTTTTCCCTATTCGTATATGTGTCAGCCCTCAGCGGTGTAGTGATTGCCATCTTCGGCATTCTCTTTATCCGCCCCGTGGCCAGTCTGCTGGGTGCCGAGGGCATTCTTCTGGAACAGTGCGTATCTTACGGACGCATCCTCCTGCCTGCACTGCCTGCGCTCATACTGGAATATGAATTCCTCAGCTACTTTTCCACTGCGGAAAAGCCGCAGCTGGGACTGGCCTTTACCATCGCCGCAGGTGTGACCAATATGGTTCTGGATGCTCTCTTTGTGGCAGTGTTTCACTGGGGACTTACAGGGGCCGCGGCTGCCACCGCACTCAGCCAGGCAGTGGGCGGGATTGCCCCTTTGTTTTATTTCTGCCGTCCCAATACCAGTATTCTGCGGCTCACAAAGACAAAATTTGACGGGAAGGCTGTGTTAAAAGCCTGCACAAACGGTTCCTCTGAATTAATGTCCAATGTGTCCATGTCCCTGGTGGGCATGCTGTACAACGCGCAGCTGATCCGGTACGCCGGGGAGGACGGTGTGGCGGCATACGGCGTCCTCATGTATGTGAACCTGGTGTTTCTCGCGGCATTTATCGGATACTCTGTGGGGGCGGCTCCTATCATCGGATACCATTTCGGCGCGGCCAATCACGGGGAAATGAGAAATCTGCTGAAAAAGAGCCTTTGCATCATCGGCATCTGTTCTGTGGCCATGTTCTGTCTGGCCGAACTGCTGGCACGGCCATTTGCCGCTGTTTTCGTGGGATATGACCCGGAACTTATGGCCCTGACTCAGAAAGGGTTCCGGATTTATTCCTTTTCCTTTTTATTTGCGGGAATAGCCATTTACGGCTCCTCGTTTTTTACTGCCCTGGGGAATGGACTGATTTCCGCTCTCATCTCCTTTTTGCGTACATTACTGTTTCAGACCGCCGCAGTGCTGATCTTCCCTCTCATCTGGGGAATCGACGGTATCTGGATATCCATCGCCGCGGCAGAGCTGATGGCTGCGGCAGTGACCGCTTTATTTCTCATCAGGAAACGTTCAAAATATCATTATTAAAAAAACTGCTCAAAAAGAAAAGCAGAGCCGCGCTGCCACGGTCTGCTTTTCTTTTTATTTACCGGCTTTGAGATGTGCTGCCAGCTTCGTATCTTCCTGTTTGATATGATTCACCAGCCATCCGGCAATAGCTGTGTTCACCTGCCCCACCAGCGCAACCGTCGGTCCTTCTTTATCCAGACGTCCGCATAAATCTTTCACCACTTTTTTGAAGTTTTCATGATATTTACGGTGATTTATGTAGTCTGGATACCGGCTCTGCTTCTGAAGCGTCTCCTCGTGGGAAAAATGCCTGGCCGTATACTCAGAGAGAAAATGGGTGGTTTTTGCCAGCTCTGCTCTGCCCTTCCCAGAAGAACAGGCGCTCAGCAGGTCATTGATAGCCTGAATCAACTGGCGGTGCTCGGAATCAATAGACGCATTTCCTGTTTCTAAATCTTTTGTAAATTGATACACCATGAGTCAATACCTCCTAAACAAATGATTATCCGCGAAGCCGGAACTGCTGCACAGAAACTTTCAATTCCTCCGCCTGTCCCAGAAGCTCTTTCGCTGAAGTTGCCGATTTTTCAGCTGTAGACGCATTGGTCTGAACCACTCCGGATATCTGATCCATTCCCTGGGTGAGACGTTCCAGTGCCTCCGCCTGCTTTTCTGCTGACTGGGCAATCCGTTCCACCAGCTCAGTGGATCTTTTGGCCCCTGAAACGCCTATGGCCAGCGTCTCTGTGGTATCTGCAGACAGGGATGACCCATGTTCTACCAGCTCCATAGAATCCCGGATCAATTTGGTAATGTCCTGGGCAGCCTCTGCGCTCTTGTTGGCCAGGCTCTGTACTTCATCGGCCACCACCGCAAACCCTTTCCCCGCGGAACCGGCACGGGCCGCCTCCACCGCGGCATTCAACGCCAGAATATTGGTCTGGAAGGATATGTCCTCTATGGTCTTGATAATACCGCTTATCTGCTGGGAAGACCTGGAGATATCTGCCATGGCAGCTGTGAGATCTTCCATTTTCTGATTGCACACCTCCAGCTTCTGGGCCGCGTCAACGGAGCTTTGCTTGGCGTCTTTCGCATCTTCCGATGTACTGTTCACCTGGTCAGACAATGCCTGGATTCCAGATGCCAGCTCCTGCACAGCAGATGCCTGTTCTACCGCTCCGTTTGACAGCACCTGGGCATCCGACGCCACACGTTCAGACTCTGCCGTAACCAGCTCTGCCGTGGCATTGATATGGGAAAGAGCCTGATTCAGCGCGTCTAAAATCCGGCGCATGGCTCCCTGAATGGGGAGAAATTCCCCCCGGTAATCGTCGCCGATATCCAGATTCATGTCCCCGTCTGCCATCTGTGCCAGCTTTGCGTCAATATCATTGATATATTTTTTAAGCTCCTGCTTCGTTTCATGAATAGAATCTACCAGCATTCCAATTTCCGAACTGTCCGGCTCCAATGAAAACTCCGCCGAAAGATTGCCGCAGGAGATCTCTTTCATCTGGTCCCTCACGGAAATCACAGGACTTAAAATCTTCTTCTTGGTAACTCTCATGATAAACAGCTGTAAAATCCCCACAAAAATCAGCGCGGTAATGATCACAGCCCGGACAGCCCCCACTTCCGCAGCCAGACGTTTTACCTGTGACTGGGTCCTGTTGTTCAGCGTCTCCAGAAACTGCTCCTTCAGGGAATTAATCTTTGCAATAGATGTGCTGTAATCTTTTCCGTACACATATTCCAGAGCCTCTGTCAGCCGCCCTGCCTGAACATTTTTCATAGCCTCGTCTTCCAGCGGCACCAACTCGTTAGAAATAGAAGACATCTCATCAATCATTGCCTGCTCCTCTGAGGTGATCCCGATCTCCTGCAGAGCTTCAACGCCTTTATCCCGATTTTTCAAGTTATTGACTTCATTCCAATAATTATCGTAATGTTCCTGGTCCCCTGTAGACGCATAGGCGCGCACCTCATTTGTGAGATAGGCAGATCCGTTCATGAACTGATTGGCATGGTACGTCAGATTAAATCTGTCATCACTGGCACTGTTTAACCGATTGGTTAATCTGCTGTTCATTACCAGCAGAATCACCATGATCAGCAGTGCCAGAATGGAGACTCCGTTTAAAATTACAATTAGTTTTGACTGATTCATCGCTTTCTTCATTTCCAGTCTCCCTCCTTTCATCCTTATAAGTTTACAAAACATTCACTAAAATTTCAACACCATGTGCGAAAAATATTATGAAAAAACGCCTCCGTAATATTTGCTTCTTCCTTTTCATATGTTTAAAAAACAACAGATTCCGGGATTTCCGGAAACGGTCAAAGACCATCAAAGGGGGAATTTGTCATTTCAACAAAAACTGAATTGAAATTTCGTTTTCACAACCCGAACACGCCCGAAGCCACAGCCTGCCGCATAGCAGAACTATTAGTAAAAGTCAATCTGGAGCGGTTCAAACGCATTCTACAGGCAGAGGCCGAAAAGCAGAAGGAGCCGGACAACAGCACTTTTATCCAGGAGAAGACCTTATGAATATAGCCGCTTACTGCAGAGTATCCACCGATAAATCAGACCAGATAAACAGTCTGGAAGCCCAAAAGAATTTTTTCAAAGAGTACGCCGCAAAGGGCAGCCATAACCTTGTCCGTCTATACGCTGACGAGGGCATCTCCGGCACCAAAACCAGAAACCGCAGGGAGTTTCTCTGTCTCATGGCAGATGCCCAAAAGGGCCTGTTTGACATGGTGGTGGTGAAGGATATCTCCCGCTTTGCCCGCAACACAGTGGATCTGCTCCAGAATATCCGCACCTTAAAGTCCCTGGGGATTGAGACCACATTTCTCACTGCTAATATGTCCGTCCTGGGACAGTCCGAATTTGTCCTGACTATTTTCGGCGCGCTGGCACAGGAAGAAAGCGCCAACACCTCCAAGCGCATTAAATTCGGAAAAAAGGTGAATGCAGAAAAAGGACGGGTCCCCAATCTTGTATACGGCTACGATAAACCTTCGGACACCTGCTTTGATATGAAAATCAACCGGGAAGAAGCTGGGATTATCCAGCAGATTTACCGCTGGTATACGGTAAACGGATATGGGACTTCAAAAATCGCAAATCTGCTCAACGACAAGGGCCTGAAAACCAAACGCTGCTGCAGATGGAGCCAGAATGCGGTAAGCCGCATCCTTTCCAATGAGCTTTACACTGGCAAAATCATCAACGGCAAGGAGGAAATCTCAGATTTTCTCACAGGAGTACGGCGGCAGAAGGAGAAATCCGACTGGATCGTCACCGAACGCCTGGACCTGCAGATTATTGAACCCCAGCAGTTTCGCAGGGCACAGAGTATTCTGCTGAGCCGCAAAAAAACTTTCCAGGCAAAAGGGGGGCGCCAGAGCAGCCTACACCTTTTCAGTACCATGATAAAGTGCACAGACTGCGGCTGGTCCTTCCGCCGCATGGTGCGGACTTACAAAAATACATATATCCGCTGGGTATGCTCCGGGCATAACGGCAGAGGGGCGGACTGCTGCCCAAATGCAGTAACCATAGAGGAAGAAGAATTAATCCGGATACTGGAAGAGTATTTTACAGAGCTGTTGACGCCCAGGGAGCAGTTTTACAATGATATCATAAAAGCGCTCTCCAGGGCTTATGACTCCGCAGATGAGACCATTTATAATAGGAAAGAACTCAATACAAATCTCGGGAAACTAAGAAGAAAACGGCAGAAATACATGGATATGTACACCGATGAGCTGATCAGCCGGGAAGAATTAAACGAAAAACTCAGTCCCATAAAAGACGAAATCCACCGGCTGGAAAAGGATCTGGCATTACTGGAACATAATCTGGGCAATGGCATCCGGCCGGAAGAACTTCTGTCAAAAACATTTCCCAGCCTGGAAAGCCTCACCTCTGTCCGTGATATGACCAATGAACAGCTGAAACAAATCATCCAAAAAATCGAAACAGACAAAAACGGCTGGGTGGATATCTATCTGTGCCGTCTGGACCGTTCCCTTTAGCCACAACCGTACATAAAGATATGGTAGACCGCCTGGTGCTAATCAACCCGGAACTGGCCGGGGAAGTGCGCCGGGTTTTAGATGTGAATAAACAGGAACGGCATATCCGCGGTGGCCTTGCCACAAAAGAGAAGTATCGCCATAAATCCCACGATTTCTACAGCTCCATCTAAACAAAATTCCGGCTGCTGTCCGGGGCCTTCATGAATAAATTCTTTCTGCCTTGCTTTGCAGACAGGATAAGCGTATAATGAAGTGCAGAAAGGATAAAAAGATGAAACGATTATTTAGCAGCCGGGATTTACGAAACCTGATTATTCCATTGATTATTGAGCAGTTTTTATTGATATTTGTGGGTCTGGCAGACTCTGTCATGGTATCTACGGTGGGAGAAGAAGCCGTATCCGCTGTATCGCTGATTGACTCTGTGATGATACTTTTAATCAATGCTTTTACCGCTCTCGCCACAGGGGGCGCCATTGTGGCCGGCCAGGCAATCGGGCGGGGCAGACCCCAGGAAGGCTGTCTGGTGGTGGACCAGCTGGTTCTGTTCATCAGCTGGCTGTCTGTTTTGATCATGGCTCTCCTCTATGTTGGAAAGCCGTTTGTGCTCCATGTGGTATTCGGCAATATTGACTCTCTGGTTATGAAAAACTGCAATACTTATCTGCTGATTGCCGCCGCGTCCATACCATTTATGGCCCTGTATAATGCCGGAGCCGCCATCTACCGGGCAATGGGCGACTCACGGACCCCCATGATCATGTCACTGCTTATGAACGGAATGAATCTGATGGGAAATGCCCTGCTGATATACGGATTCGGCCTGGGAATCGAAGGCGCCGCCATCCCCACCCTGGTCTCCCGTGTATTCGCGGGAATCACCATGATTTTCCTGCTGCTGAACCAGAAGAAAACCCTTCACCTTACCAAATTGCTGGGAATCCGCCTCCACCGGGGAATCCTCAAAAAGATTCTCTCCATCGGTATCCCCTATGGCATGGAAAACAGTATGTTTCAGCTGGGCAAAATCATAGTGCTCAGCCTGGTATCCACATTTGGCACTGTGGCCATCGCCGCAAACGCGGTCAGCAACTCTGTCTGTATGTTCGCGGTTCTCACCGGTATGGCCTGCGGCTATGCCTTATCCAGCGTAACCGCCCAATGTGTGGGAGCCGGTGATTACGAACAGGTGCGTTACTATACAAAGAAAATCATGGCAGTCTCCTATATAAGCCTGATCATTATGAATATATTGATTGTTCTGCTGCTGCCAGTCATCATGAAAGTTTATAACCTTTCCTCAGAAACAGGAACCCTGGCCTCCAGGATTATTCTGTTTCACAGCGTCTGCGCAGTTACCATATGGCCCGCCTCCTTTACTCTTAGCAACACACTGCGGGCATCAAACGACGCAAGATACTGCATGTTAGTCTCCATCTTTTCCATGTGGATCTTCCGCATCGGTTTCAGCTACCTGTTAGCCGGCCATCTCCGGTTGGGAGTCTTCGGCGTCTGGGCAGCCATGATTGTGGACTGGCTGGTAAGAGCCATATTTTTTGTTATCCGGTATTGGAGAGGCAAATGGCAGACAATCCGGATTTAAAGATTCGTGCCGCAAAATATGCAGCCCATGTGGTGCATGGACGCAATATCCCGCAGTGCGGATTCGGAAAATCAGCTGATGTAACTTCTATACAGGGCTTATCACATCACATAAAGGAGAAAACACACACTATGAAAAGAGAAACCGTAATCGTACTGGATTTCGGCGGCCAATACAACCAGCTGGTTGCGCGGCGGGTGCGGGAATGCCAGGTATACTGCGAAATTTACTCTTACAAAACACCTCTGGAGAAAATCAAATCGCTGGCTCCCAGGGGCATTATATTAACCGGCGGCCCCAGCAGCTGTTACCTGGATGACTCCCCTTCCTATACCGCGGAATTGTTTGAACTGGGGATTCCCATCCTGGGACTGTGTTATGGCGCCCAATTAACGCACCACCTTCTGGGGGGACAAGTCACCCAGGCAAAAGTCCGGGAATACGGCAGAACAGAGGTCACTGTGGATACCAATTCTCTACTATTTCAAAACGTATCCCCCCAGACCATCTGCTGGATGAGCCACTTTGATTACATCGCAGAACCCGCGCCGGGATTTCAGGTAACTGCCCATACGGCGGACTGCCCCACTGCTGCTGCCGAAAATCAGCAGAAAAAACTATACACCATCCAATTCCACCCGGAAGTTCTCCACACGCCTGAGGGGACAAAGATGATCTCCAATTTTCTTTATAAGGTCTGCGGCTGTGCCGGCGACTGGAAAATAGATTCTTTCGTGGAGGACGCCATTCAGGCAATACGCCGAAAAGTGGGAACCGGAAAAGTCTTATGCGCCCTGTCCGGCGGCGTTGACTCCTCCGTGGCTGCCGTGCTGCTGTCCAAGGCAGTGCAGAACCAGCTCACCTGCGTGTTCGTGGACCACGGACTTCTCCGGAAAAATGAAGGGGATGAAGTGGAACGCGTATTCGGCCCCAAGGGCCCCTACCAGTTAAACTTTATCCGGGTAAACGCTCAGAAACAGTTCTATGAAAAACTAAAGGGAGTGGAAGAACCCGAAAAGAAGCGGAAAATAATCGGCGAAGAGTTCATCCGCGTATTTGAAGAACAGGCCAAAAAAATCGGAGCCGTAGACTTCCTGGTACAGGGCACCATCTACCCGGACGTGGTAGAAAGCGGCCTGGGGGGAGAATCCGCGGTGATCAAATCCCACCACAATGTAGGCGGCCTGCCCGACTGCGTGGATTTCAAAGAAATCATCGAACCTCTGAGAGATCTGTTCAAGGATGAGGTCCGCAAAGCCGGACTGGAACTGGGCATTCCTGAAAACCTGGTATACCGCCAGCCCTTCCCCGGCCCCGGACTGGGCATCCGCATCATCGGGGAAATATCCGAAGCCAAGGTGAAAATGGTACAGGAAGCCGACGCCATTTACCGGGAAGAAATCGCCCGCGCCGGCCTGGACAAGACCATCGGCCAGTACTTCGCAGCCCTCACCAATATGAAAAGCGTGGGTGTCATGGGCGACGAACGGACTTACGACTACGCCATTGCCCTGCGCGCAGTGAACACCATCGACTTTATGACCGCTGAGGCGGCTGAGATCCCCTGGGATGTGCTTCAGAAAGTGTCCAGCAGGATCGTGAATGAGGTGAACCATGTGAATCGGGTGATGTACGACGTCACTGGGAAGCCGCCTGGGACGATTGAGTTCGAATAAGCAAAAATGCTTAATAAAGCCAGTGTTTATGCGGGATTGCGGACTTTGGAAAGGTCTTTTGATAACAAAATGATAACAGTCGTTTGAGTGTAATTATTCTTGCTGTCGAGTGGTTTGGTGGTGGGGGAATGATTTGTAAGCGGTTTAGATGACTGGCATAAATCCATATTTTAACGCCCTTAGCTGTGGGTAGGAACTCATGGCTAAGGGCGTTTTTTGTCGTGTTTTTTAATTGATGAATGGGGGTGATGATTAAAGTGTTTTTTCCATAATGTAATTCGTCAAGGGGATATTTGACCTGATTACCTGCTGTTCCTTAATTGTGTTATATCCCCTGTGAAGAAAGAACGGCTTTGCAGTGATGGAAGCATGGGTGGTTATTTTGCTTATCCCAAAAGCGTGTTCCAGTTTATCGCAGATAGCGGTGGCAATCCCTTGGCTTTGATAGTCCTTGTGGACATACAGCCTGTCAAGGTAGCCTGTCCTGTCAATATCGCCAAACCCTGCTATAATGCCGCCTTTTATGGCGACAAGCGTAAAATGCTCGGATAATGATTGATTCCATTCATTTATGTTTACATTGCCAGTTGCCCAGACGTTTAACTGTTCGTCTGTATAGTCTTTGGCATTTATGGAATGGACAGTCTGATAAAACAGCTCCGCTAAATATTTACAGTCCGAGGGGCGGTATTCTCTGATAATCACGTTTTTTACACCTTCCAATCTGGCTTGGTTAGTCTGGCAGCTTGTCTTTGAACGCTTCGGCTAAGGCATCGCCCAATTCTTTAGAGGGGACTTTCGCCCAATGCTGCGTGGTGTCAAACTTCGGGTAATTGTACCGCCACTGGTCGTAATCTTCCCTGCTGATTTCCTCTGCGGAGAGCTTTGCAGCCTGTTCCTGCCAAGCGCAGAGCATTTTCAGCAGTTCGGTGGCAGCTTTGCTTTTACCTTTGTTGACCTTTAAGCAGACTTCACCGTCTGTTTCGCTAATAGTAAGACCGTAAATGTCCTCAAGGGCAAATAAGGTGTGCATAAGCCCGATGTAGCTGTCAACGTCGGGTATGTCCAGTGCTTGCGGCGCAACGTCAAGAGCCTGTGCCAGTGCAGCCGTCAAGTCTGCCTTTGGCTTGCGTGAGCCAGTTTCATATTGTGCCAGCCGCACGTCTGCGCTCCGTTCAGGAAACCCGACAAGCATACCAAGGTATTTCTGTGTCATGCCCCGCATGATGCGGA
>CANSYV010000027.1 GCA_947651335.1 uncultured Lachnospiraceae bacterium | reverse complement strand
AAATATCGAAAGAATAAAAGAAGATAGTGACGAAAGATCAAAAATTTTGTTTGATTTTAATATTTTATATATAGACAAATGCAAAATTTAGATATATAATAGCTTCATCATCATTACTTGAAACGATGTACCGTTTCAATCAGAGCCGTATCGGCAGAAGATTTCCGTTTGTTTTTAGAAAATGCTGCGATGAATCAGGCAGCAGGTGTGAGAGGGGTGGGATATGTATGGTGTACAGGCAGTGTCTGCTGCTGTGCTTGCCACAGTAGCTTTTGCAATGGATCTGCGCAGGCAGAAGATAGCCAATATATGGATTTTAACCGGGTGGATCTGGGGATGCAGTGTTCAGATTCTGTTTCATGGACAAGCGGGAGCAGTACAGTTTTTTTCTGGCGCCGGGACCCCTGTTCTATGGTTATTTTTTCTGTTTTATTTCCGAATGCTGGGCCCGGGAGATATCAAATTATTGTCTGTACTGGGAGGGCTGCTGGGATACCGCGCAGTAATTTATCTGATAGTCTTATCTTTTTTCTTTGGAGGAATCCTGTCTTTAGGATTGCTTATCACCAGCGGAACGATTGTGTTCCGTTTCCGGTATTTTGTCAATTATTTCAGAATGTATTTAAAAGACCAGAAACGCATGCCATATTATCAAACAGGCAGACAGGCGGAGAATTTTCATTTTACCCTGCCTATTTTACTGGCGTTGTTTCTATATGTAGGAGGCGTTTGTTGAAAAAAAGTATTTTAGCTATTTGTGATGTGGAAAAACTATATGCTTACAATTTCATGGAATATATCAATCAGAAGCGGAGTATGCCCTTTGAAATTCAGGCATTTACCAATGTAGATTCGCTGCTGGAGTTTGGGGTGAGGGAGAAAATTGATATCTTGCTGATATCTGATAAGGCTATGTGTGAACGGGTCAAAGAGCTGTCTGTGGCGGAGAATATCGTGATCTTGTCTGAAGGGGTGCACGATCCACATCTGGATCAATATCCCAGTGTCTATAAGTATCAGTCTTCAGACAGGGTAATACAGGAGGTGATGGAATGTTATGGTGCTGATGTGCTGGAGGCCGGCGGACATGGTGAGTCTGGAAGGCACGTAGAGTTTGTAGGGGTATATTCTCCTTTGGGCAGAGTGCTGAAAACTTCTTTTGCGTTGACACTGGGACAGATTCTGGCACGGGATCAGGCTGTTCTCTATATCAATATGGAGGAATTTGCAGGGTTTGAGGCACTGTTTCATCGAAGATTCGAACATACGTTAAGTAATCTTCTGTATTATATCCGCCAGGAAAACCGTCATGCGGTTTATCAATTATCTTCAATGGTAGAAACGGTGAATAACCTGGACTTTCTGGCGCCTGTGGCCACACCTCTGGATATCTGGGAGACTGCGTTTGAAGATTGGGACCAGCTTTTTCAGGAATTGGCGGGACATACGGTCTATGATGTGATTATTTTGGATATGGGGCAGGGAGTGGATGAGTGGTATCGTCTGCTGGAGCGCTGCAAAAAGGTATATATGCCTGTATTGGATGATGTGATTTCCCAGGGGAAAATCCAGCAATTCGAGAGATTATTGGCCATGTGGAAACAGCAGGAACTGCTGGATAAGATCCAGAAAGTAAGACCGCCTTTCCACAGCAGTTATGGAGATGGGGCAGATTATGTGGAACAGCTGGTGTGGAGCCAGCTGGGTGATTACGTGCGGTCTGTGGTCAGGGGAGAGCAGGAATGAGCCGGGAGGTGTTTGATGAGTTACGCCAGAGGCTGATGGAGGAACTGGATACCTCCAGGGAGCTGGAAGACAGCGAAATTCTGGAGTCGATTGATCAGATGATTCTGGGAAACCAGAAACTGCAGTATATGGCACTGAAAGAGAAAGTGATGCTCAGGCAGGAATTGTTTTATTCCATCCGCAGGCTGGATGTTTTACAGGAACTGATTGAGGATAATACAGTGACAGAGATTATGGTAAATGGGCCGGATCATATTTTTATCGAACGGGAAGGATGTCTGCAGAAGTGGGACAAGAAGTTTACATCCCGGGAAAAACTGGAGGATGTGATTCAACAGATTGTGGGAAATTGCAACCGGGTCATTAATGAGTCTATGCCTGTTGTAGATGCCCGTCTGGAAAACGGGGCGCGGGTTCATGCGGTAGTCAGCCCGGTGGCGCTTGACGGTCCCATTCTCACAATACGCCGTTTTCCTGATACGCCCATTACAATGGAAAAGTTAATTTCCATAGGAAGTATCACCAGAGAGTGCGCGGATTTCCTGATTAAACTGGTGCGGGCCCGTTACTCACTGCTGATTGGCGGAGGTACGGGAAGCGGCAAGACTACATTTCTGAATGCCCTTTCTGCATATATCCCCCGGGATGAAAGGGTGATCACCATTGAGGACAACGCCGAGCTGCAAATCCAGGGGGTGGATAATCTGGTGCGTCTGGAGGCGAAGACGGCAAACAGTCAGGGCGGCCGGGAAATTACCATCAGGGATTTGATAAAAGCTGCACTTCGCATGAGACCAACAAGACTTCTTATAGGAGAAATCAGGGGGGCCGAGGCTGTGGATCTTCTTCAGGTTTTGAATACTGGACACGAAGGGAGTCTGTCAACCATTCATTCGAATAGCTGCAAAGACATGGGAAGCCGGCTGGAAACTATGGTTCTGATGGGGATGGAGCTTCCACTGGAAGCCATTCAGAGACAGATTGTCTCCGGTGTGGATGTTCTGGTGCATTTGGGAAGATTGAGGGATAAGAGCAGAAAGCTGCTGGAGGCAGCAGAGGTCATCGGAATCGAAAAGGGGCAGATTCAGATCCAGCCATTATTCAGCTATGGGGAAACATGTGGATTACAACAGACAGGGGAACTGCAGAATAAAGAAAAACTGGAAAGGGCAGGGATTACACTATGAAAATGAATTATGATACATATCAGTTTCAATGGAAAGAATGGGTGGAGTATGCGGCACAGTGTGCGGGAATCTGTATTGGCATCAATTATCTTTTTTATAAAAGTTTTTGGGCGTTTGTTTTTATGGTGCCGATTCCTTTTCTGTTTTATAAATGGAGAAAGAAAAATTACATCCGGGAGAGGAAGAAACAGTTGAATTATCAGTTTAAGGATGCACTGTATTCCCTGAATGCGGCCCTGCAGGCCGGGTATTCCATGGAGTCCGCAGTCATCTGCTGTATACGGGATTTGGAAAAACTTTACCCTGAAAGCGCTTACATTGTGCGGGAGTTCCGCTATATGGAGACTCAGATGCATATCAGTGTGCCATTGGAAACACTGTTTTTGGATTTGGCGGAGCGGAGTAAATTAGAAGATGTTGAAAATTTTGCCGCTGTCTTTGCAGCTGCCAAACGTTCAGGCGGTGATTTATCCCAAATTGTGCAGAAGACAGCCAGGATGCTTACAGACAAAATTGAGGTGAAAAAAGAAATCGAGGCCACTGTGGCGGCGAAGAAAATGGAACAGGTGATCATGAGTGCCATGCCGTTTGGCATTATTGTATATATGCAGGTGACCTCTCCAGGATTTCTGCAGGTTTTGTATGGAAATATTTTTGGGGCTATTACCATGAGTCTGTGTCTGGGAATTTATTTTCTGGCTTATTGGATGGGATGCAGGATTGTAGATATTGAGGTGTGACTATGTGGATTCATGTGTTTGTGCTTGCAGCAATGGCTGCGCTGGCGGTTCTGGTTTTTGGCGGCAGGCTGCCGAAGCAGGAGATTCTGACCAGGCGGGAGTGGAAGCTGTTGCTGCTGCTTTTGGCGGCAGGAAATAGTCTGGGAGCTTATTTGACCTATGTGCAGAATGAGGATTGTCAATGGGAGGAGGATATGTATTTTGAAAAAAATGCAGCAGGAGAGGGCAGTTATGAGGAAAAAATGCAGGCCCGGGTGGGAGGAGAACAGGCGTCTGTCTATGTTCGGATACCAGAGCAGACTGGTGAAAAAACGGAGGATGATGAGCAGGAACCGGAAACAGCGGCTCCGGGGCTGAACGAGCAGCTTCAGCAGGCAGTAAATGATTACAATGATAAGAGGCAGGAGGATGAGAAATACTATCTGCCGCAATCTCTGGAAGGAGAGCGGATTGTCTGGAGCCGGCCCTGGGATACATCTGGAAATATAATTGCGGCCCTTTGTGTGGCAGGAGCATGCTGTATTCCTGTTCAGAAACAGAAAAACAGGGAAAAGATGCGGCGGGAACGATACAGGCAAATGCTTTTGGATTATCCTAATCTGATTACACGGCTGTCCCTGCTGGTAGAGGCCGGCATGACAGTGCGAAGGGCTCTGGGAAAAATTGCGCTGGATTATAAGCAAAAACGAGGAAGAAGCGTCCGCTTTGCATATGAAGAATTGCTGAAATCTTATTATGAAATGGAAAGCGGTGTCATGGAGGAGCAGGCGTATGAAAATTTTGGAGCCAGGTGCGGGCATCCCAAATATCGGACTTTGGCGGCTCTTTTGGCTCAGAATCTCAGAAGGGGAAACCGCAGGCTGTTGGAAGTGCTGGAGAAGGAATCCACAGAGGCTTTTGAAGAGAGAAAACGGTATGCCCGTGTGCAGGGGGAGACAGCTGCCGCGAAACTGCTGATTCCCATGGTGCTGCAGCTGGTGATTGTTTTGATCATTCTTATTGTTCCGGCATGTATATCCTTTTATCAGACATAAGGAACTGTATTTAGATAATAGCCGTGGAAAGGAGGTGAAGGCCTATGGATGAGCTTTGCGCATTTTTCGTTGAGGAGGACGCCATCGGTGTGGTTGAGATCATTCTGATTCTGGTGGTTCTGATCGGACTGGTAGTTATCTTCAAAGACCAGTTAGTCAAACTGGTGAAAGATATTCTCGAAAAAATTACCACGCAAAGCAACGAAATTTAAAAAAGTAACTGTTAATTATCTTATCTCCACAAGACAAAAGGAGGTGTGCTCTCTGGTGAGAAGGGGAAGTATAACTGTATTTTTCGCTTTGGTCCTATCTATAGTTATTGTTCTAATTTGTACCAGCATAGAATCTGTGAAAATGATGTGTGCCAGGACGCAGATTGCAAATAGCGCGGATGTGGGGATGTATTCTCTGTTCGCCCAATATGATAAATATTTGCTGGAACACTATGATTTGTTCTATGTGGATGCATCGTATGGCACCGGTGAACTTTGGATGAGTCAGGTTTACCGTACTGTAGAGGATTACATGGACCCTATTCTGGAACAGAATTATCTGGATTTATCTATTTGTTCCGGCGGCATTACCAGTTTTGGCCTGGCAACAGATGATCACGGGCAGCCCTTTTATGGCCAGGTGGTCAGTTATATGAGAGATACCCTTGGAATCCAGGGAGTACAGCTTCTCTTGGATAAAATTCAGGAGAACACAGGGGAGGTTGAGGAACAGCAGGAAATGAGGAGACAGGCTGAGGACGGTAATTCTATGGCAGATTATGATGATGAAATGGCACGGGCGGGAAACGAGAGCGCTCAGGCAGAAGCACAGCTGCCAGACGGCGGGGCGGCAGACGTACCGGAGGTTTTGGTGGAAAATCCCATTGATACCATTCGGGAAATACAGAAAATGGGGATTCTGGAATTGGTAGTCTCAGATCCAGCGTCTTTGTCGGAACGGGAAATAGAAACCAGTGATCTAGTCTCCCATAGGGAGCTGGAGAGAGGAATGGGAGTGCTGGCTGGAGACCTTTTACAGAATTCAGCGGCAGACCAGGCATTATTTCAGGAATATATTATGCAGAAATGTGGAACATACGCACATCCCTCCAAGGGCAGCGGTCTAAAGTATCAGGCAGAGTATATAATTGGACAGTCTGGAAGTGATAAAGAGAATCTGAAAAAGACAGCCAATCGTCTGCTGCTTATCAGGGAGGGGGTAAACTTTGCCCATTTATATACAGACCCTGGAAAAAGATCGCAGAGTGCAGCGCTGGCAGCGGCGATTGCCAGTGGATTTCTGGTACCTCCCGCAGCAGGGGTGATTGAGATGGTGATTCTGTTGTGCTGGTCATTTGCGGAAAGTGTTTTGGACGTAAAGGCGTTGTTTGACGGGAGCAGGGTGCCTTTGTTGAAAAACGTACAGAATTGGAATTTGTCTTTGGAAAATCTTCCAAATTTGCTGGGCGAACTGACTGTGCAGCGCTCAGGCGGGGATGAACGGGGGCTTAACTATGAGGATTATCTGCGGGCATTACTCTTTTTGGAATCAACAGACAGTAAGATTATGGGGAGTATGGATATGATTGAAGCGGATATCCGCAATCAGCCAGGAAGAGAAAATTTCCGCATGGATTGTTGTCTGGATGCCATGGAGGTGGAGATTGATGTGCGTGTGAATCATACAAGAACATATACCGTTCTCCATCAGTATGGGTATCATTTATAATGTGATTAGGGGAGGTGTCAAAACATGCTTTTTGCCAAAAAACAGAGAAAAGAATTATTAAACATCCCGAAAAAGAAGTTTTTGCAAAAATGCTCTCTTCGAATCATGTCTGTTCTGCAAACCCCGAATACCAGAGCAGACCCTTGGCAAAAAGCATTTTTTGGCACCTTGCGAAAAGGTGTTCTGACTGTGGAATTAGCTTTTGTCCTGCCGTTGTTTCTGATGGGAACCCTTACTTTAATTGGCTTTATGGATGTGATGAGAGTGCAGACAGAAAAAATCAGCCGCCTGTGTGAAAAAGCCATGGAAATGGGGGTATACGCGTATGTGGCAGGAGAAAGGGTTCCTGTAATTGAAATACCGGAGATTTATGCCTATCGCCTGCCAGTCTCCATTGTGCCGCTTCCGCCTATGGTGATCACAAATAGGGGAAGGGTGCACAGCTGGACGGGGATGGACCACGGAGAAACACTGGAACATGAAGAGGAGATGGTTTACATGGCTGCATCTGGAAGTGTTTATCATGATAATCCCCGGTGCAGTTATCTGGATTTGTCTATTTCTCAGGCTTCGGGCAGAGAAGCAGAGCATTTGAGAAATCAACAGGGAGCCAGATATGCCCCCTGCGGGTCGTGCGCAAAAGGAACAGCTCCGGCAGATATTATATATATTACCGGACAGGGCACCCGGTATCATAATCGGGTCCGGTGCAGCCGTCTGAAGAGGACAGTCCGCATGGTTCCGGTGTCGGAGGCGCAGGGGCGGTCTCTGTGCTCCAGATGCGGGCGGAATCAGTGAGGAGGATCAGTGATGGAGCAGATATGTGTATTGAGTTTTTTGAGTGTGAATAGTTTTCAGGATATCAGGAAAAGGCAGGTTTATTTAAGCGCTATTGTGGTTTACGGGATTCTGGGGATTTTATATATTTTTTTGCACAGGGATCATTTGGCGGTTTTGCTGCTGGGGGCGGTGCCGGGCATGCTGCTGATGTGTGTGGGAAAAATCAGCGGGGGTGCGCTGGGGATGGGAGATGGTCTGGCTGTCATGATTTCCGGCATCTACATGGGGATTTGGAAAACATTGGAATTTACAGCCCTGTCTCTTTTGCTGGCGGCAGTATGGGCGGGATTTTTGATGTTTGTGAAAAAGAAGGGGAGAAAGGCAAGTTTCCCCTTTGTGCCATTTATGCTGGCAGCGTATGCGGTGCTCTGCCTGATACAGACTGTGGAGGGATAGAAAATGCGAAATGCTGGGGCAAAAGCGGGATGGAGCAGAGGAAGTCTGACCGTTGAGACGGCACTGTGCATGCCGCTTATACTGCTTGTGTGGATGGGGACTGTGTCCGTGTGTCTGTTTGTACACAACCGGGCATGGCTGACCGCTGCTGCTTATGAATCGGCGGTCACCGGAAGCTGGGATGCTGTCTGTACATATGGAGATGCAGAAGAACAGGCCAGGGAGAAACTGCGGGTTCTCCTGCAGCAGTCTCTGTATGGTTCCAGGGATATCCAGACAGACGTTGTAAAAGATGGAGAAACATTGAAGGTAATAATAGAGGGCAGACATGATACATACGGAGGACTGAGGTGGGAGTTTCATATTGAGGGCAGCAGAAAGCTGTGCCGACCGGTTCCTTTTATACGAAAAGCAAAAAGTCTTTGGGAAACTGGCAGGCAGTTAGGAGGAGGTTCGTAATGGAGGTGAGCTATAAGCGGGATGTGAACCATGCTTTTCTGGTCATACGGCTGGATGGAGGGATAGATACAAAGGCGTATCCGGTTCGGATGGTGTTAGGAAATACAATTCCAGGACTGCTTCCCTGCAGAATGCAAAAAGCGGATGGAGATATTCTGCTGTACTATGATATTACAAACCGGCAGTGCCTGGCGGATGCATATGGGAAACTCACCTATGTGGAATTAAAAGAGATTTATCAGCGGTTTCTGAAAATATTTGAACAGATGGAAGTGTATTTGCTGAACTTAGACCAATTGCTTCTGGAAGCGGAGTATGTGTATGTGGATAAAAAAGAAGGGGACATATCTTTGTGCTATCTTCCAGGATATGAAAAGCCTGTTCAGGAACAGCTGCGCTGTTTTACAGAGTATCTTCTGCCGCGTATGGAACATCAGGATTCTAAGGGGGTAATGCTGGGTTACGGAATCTACCGCCTGATGGTGGAAGATGGATTTCAGATGGAAAATGTGCGGGAGCTTCTGCATCAATCTGAAAAGCAGAGAAACGGTCCAGAGAACCCCACAGATGAATCCATTCCAGGGCAGGAGCCTGCGGATGATTGGGCGGCAATGGAATACGAAGAAGAAAAGAAGGGCGGGGAAAGAAAAGAGGATTCACAAAAAAGCGTGTGGGTAAAAGACTTGATTATGATTTTCACAGGGCTGTTCTTGTTTGGTGGTTTTACGGGTTTAAAAAGTCTGGGGTACTTTTCATGGCTGACAGTGCCTATGATACTGGCGGTACTTTTTTGTCTGGTGTTAGGGTTGGGAGTTATCTTTCTGGGCGGCAGAAAGAAAGATATGGTGAATGAACATGTGGATAAAGAAACCGCTGAAAATACAATAGATGAGCCGCAGGAAAGAGTGGAGTTTCCGGAGTTTTTGCATGAAGAGGTGAATGAAGACACAGCTGGAGAGGAAACAGTGGTCTTGTATAGAAATCCGGAATATGAGTATCCGGTGCTTGTGTGTGAAGAACCGGGGCAGGCTCCGCCCATTGTTCTCAATCGTGAAATGCTTATAATCGGAAAAGTAGATGGCGTATCCGATGTATTGCTGAACAGGGTTTCTGTCAGCCGTGTCCATGCCAAAATCTGTAAAAAGGACGATGAATATTGGATTAGTGACCTTAATTCTAAAAATGGAACATTTATCAATGGGAAAAAATTGGAAAAGGAAGAGGAATATCCGCTCCAGTCTGAAGACCAGGTGGTTTTCGCAGATGTCTGTTACCGTTTTGTGAAAAACCGCTAAAAGGTATGTTAGTTCTTTACATTCGTTTCAAGTTGTGATTTAATGATCAAAGTCAATATTATTCACATATCAGCGTCTTGAAGGCAGGGTGGACAATGGAGAAAAGAGTTTCCGTAAGTATAGTAATCATAGCTTTAAATAGTATCGTTTTCCTGATCGTAGAGCTCACAGGGGGCAGTTCGGACCTGGAGCATATGATAGCCTGGGGGGCAGCCTATGCGCCGCTGATTACAGAAGAACAGGAATACTATCGTTTAATCTCCTGTATGTTTCTCCATTTTGGCATGGAGCATTTGGTCAATAATATGCTGGCCCTGTATTTTGTGGGAGGGCGTCTGGAGCATGAGGTGGGAAAACTTAGATTTGCGGTAATTTATTTTGCCGGCGGAGCGGCCGGAAGCTTTCTGTCTTACTATATGGATATTCGAAATGGGACAGCATATGTTTCGGTGGGCGCTTCCGGTGCCGTATTTGCCGTAATTGGAGCTATGATTTATGTCCTCATTCTGAATCGGGGCCAGCTGGAAGGGCTGACCATACGCCAGATGGTTTTTATGGCTGCATTATCTTTATATTATGGATTTGCAAGTCAGGGGATTGACAATGCGGCTCATGTGGGCGGGTTCCTGAGCGGCTTTGTTCTGGCATTGGTTTTATACCATCGAAAGCACAGGCCCAGGTGTGTTGTGGATGCATCTTAAATGTCTTCGCAATCTGTATCAGTTATTTTTCTACAGCTCCTAAGGGTATGGAAAAGACAAAATGAAAGTTGTTTCCACTCCCGGCTTAGATGAAAAATCAACACTTCCCCCATGAGCCTGAATAATTTGTTTTACGATGGCAAGGCCCAGCCCCGTTCCGTTTTCTTTGT
>CANSYV010000026.1 GCA_947651335.1 uncultured Lachnospiraceae bacterium | reverse complement strand
TTTTCGCCGCTATTTCCCTAACAGATACCCCAGTTCCGCATAATTTATACTCAGCGCATTTCCGCTTACATCTTTGATTACTATTACTTCACCGGTTGGCCTATATGGCTTATTATAAGATTCTGCTATATTTATGCTCAGAGATATCCCGGCTGCATCTGCATATGTACAATCACTTACAGAACAAACCGCCTTAATTCTCTGGTTTCCTTCCTCTCCTTCCTTCTGATAATTCCACTGATGCGTAGTATGCTCCTGATTATCACTCCCGCTTGAAGCGTCTCCATTGCTGGAATTTCCCCCATCAACAACTTCATTTTCTGCTGCATAAACCGCTCCCGGTACATAAGACACCGCCAACGCCGCTGATAACAAAAACGCCGTAATCTTTCTCCATCTTTTCACTTTAATCTTTTTTTGATTCATGCTTTTCCTCCTAAAATATCATATTGCCATGTGATTACAAAACTCTCGTTTGAAAACAATTTCAAAATTATCTGCTCACATATTTTTCATTCAATTAGCAGTCTTGTAATCGGCTTAATTCTAATGAAAAAAGATGCCCTCCTGGATTGTTTTGGCCTCCCCCGACTCCTGACCCCACAGTCTTAGTCACCGTAAAAACCTCCGACCTATTTTTTCCATAATAAGCCCTGATTTTGAAAGTAACTCTATTATTTAGTTTCTCCAGAAATTGCTCAGTCAGGTTTATATATGGTTTTTGGGATGGCCTTGGATTGCTAACATTCTTTTCCAAATAGTTTTTAATTGTATCATTCTCCCCTTCCATACTGACCTGTATTCTATTTGCTTTAGGAATAAAATAAGAAAATGTAAACTTGTACCCTGGCACACTTTTTATCATACCTTTCTCACTGCATACTATCCTCACCTTCGGCGCCGGAATCTTAATCTTTACATTCATACTGTAACTTTTGCCGCACACCTTAACAGCTACTGGCACAGAATTTTGCATAGACTTATAACAGGCAGGTTTGTCTTTCGTAATGATCTTCCCTTTTTTAGATAACGAAAAGCACTGTTTCTTCACTTTAGCCGGTTTTTTCAGCGTAAATGTACAGCCCTTATTGTTAACCATCACGGATTCTCCCATCGTGACACTTATTGTCTTTTTCGGCAGTTTTACAGCCGTTGTTTCCCCACAATAACTGCATCGTATCTTGCTTTTCTGCGATTTTGAAACCAGTTTCTTAGGTAAGTGATTCCATTTATGATCTGGATACACCGTAAACTTCTTTAGTGGCGTTGTATATGCGTTATAATTGGATGTTTCACCAATTTCTGCATAGATATAATAGGTTCCCTTCCCAAGTTTTTTGCCATTTTCATTGCTCCATTTTGTAACCCCAGTTGTTCTTTTTTGTTTACTATAATAATACACAATTCGGGGATTTTTTTCGTTTTCTTCCAACTGCGCATTCACTAACTGAGGTTTCGGCGTCTTCTTTCCCTTAAGGTCATAACTGTCCATACTAACCTTTATTCCGCTACGGTCACCCTTTCTAACCTGAAACCAGGATTTTTCTGTCACATAGATACAATTTCCGCTGTCAGTCTGCGTATATTCCGCCAGAACATAATATGTCCCTGCATCCATGCTTTTGGGATCGAAGTCCTGGGAATCCTCCAACATCTCGAAAGGATACTCTTCTCCGCTTTTGTAATAATAGTATTCAATTGTTTTTGTCTTTACATACTTACTCAGAGACGGACCGACTGCCTCGGTATCTCCATATTGATAACTGTTCATTTTTACAGAGAGAGGAGATTTTCTCCTCGTACTCTTATTTGTTATTGTAAATGCTTTTGCTATGCTTGCTCCGCCCCAAGCAGCTTTCACCCAGTATTGTCCTGCTTCCAAAGAGCCTTCCGCACTCACTTCTCCGCCTGGACTGCCACCTGTATCTTTATAATATTTACATTCTGGTCTCGTCATCCCCAGTTTCTTATAATCAAGTGTCAATGCATTACCGCTTACATCTTTAATTACTATTACCTCTCCTCTTGGCCTTTCGGGGTAACTATATTCTTCTGCTATATCAATGCTCAGATATTTCCCGCTTTCTCTTTCCTCACATGTCCCGCTTTCCTCTGTGCAGCTTACCGATATCGTATCTGTCCCTTGCTTCTTGTACTCCCAATTATGGGTATGACTATTTGTTATTGTAAATGTCTTTTTTATGGTTACACTGCTCCAACCCACCTGAAGCCAGTATTTTCCCGGTTCCAGAAGGGCGTTTACACTCAACGCCTGGCCGCCTGGAACCCCTGATACATCTTTATAATATTGACATTCCGGATCCGCCATACTCAGTTCTTTATAATTCGGAGTTATTGCGTTACCACTTGCATCTTTGATTATTATTACTTCTCCTGCTGGCCTTTCCGGGTAATTATAGGATTCTTCTATATTTATGCTCAGATATTTCCCGTTTCCTCTTTCCTTACATATTCCTGTTTCCTCTGTGCAGGCTACCGATATCGTATCCGCCCCCTGCTTCTTGTACTCCCAATTATGGGTATGAGGAAATATTATCGTGGGTATATTTTCTAAGCCTGCTCCGCCTTGCTCAACAACTTCATTTTCCGCCCCATAAACCCCTCCAGGCACACAAGACACCAGCATCCATGCTGACAATAAAAGCCCTGTAATCTTTCTCCACATTTTTACATTATTCTTGTTTTGCCTCACTCTTTCCCCCCGCCTTCACATACTCTTCACTATATATCTCTAACTCTTTCAAATCTTCCTTCCCCTTCAATCCATCCACATACTCCTGCGCCTGGCCGCTCTCCCTCCCCAGCAAAACGCAGGGGTAATTTTCCTTCTCCAGCTCAACGAAGTCCCCATATCCCGCATTATAAGAGGGAAACTGCTCAAATGAAGCCTTCCAGATGGGAAATGTAGTCAGAATGGTTCCTGTTTTCCTCGCCTGTCCAATCTCCTGCTGCATCACCCATAACAGCCGCATACAGGCGGTCTGCTGTTCCTGGCTTCCTCTGGTGAGAATGGCGTACCGCTCGGAATAGGACACCAGCATCTTTCCCTCATGGGTGACCACATAGACACTGTAGTCTGTGATGGGATTGGCGTATTCGTTTTTGCTGTTCTTTGCCCTGTCAGCCGCTTGATTCATATATTTTCTGTACGCCGCGCCGGCCAAAACATTGCTTCCGTGTATCCTGTCCTTTGGCTTTTCCTCCGTGATAATATTTCCGTCCTGATCTACGGTGCAGTTCAGCTTGAATTCCGGTCCTGCGGCGGTATTTCTGAAGCTCTGGATACGGCTCAGGGGGGTGAGCATATCCGAATCCGGAAGTTTTTTCCTGGTAAATACCTGCCGCCAGTTTTCTTTTTCCAGAAGCAGTACGCCGCTTAATACGTTTGACTGAACATTTGCCAGCTTCTGATTCAGGAAATTGTTTTCCACCGCTTCCCCGCCGGATATGACGGTGTCCAGTTCCACTGTCTTTACTGCGGACGAACCGTGTTCTCCTGCCTGAACCTGGGAGGAGTCCAGCTTGTTTGACTTATAATAGCCGATCTCACTGGCATACAGAAGAAGGGTATCCACCCCTGTGGGCATTTCTTTCATGCCTGGAAAATGCTGCTGGTAATCTGACATGAATACATATTTATCCAGGTCCAGGCGGTTGTAATTATCTTCCAGGGAAACCAGGCTGTAGTCGTCAAGGCTGGACACATGGTCTGACAAAAACATGTTGGGCATGGCTTTTTTCTTATCCTTCTTTGATTTTCTCAATGCCTGATCCATGTTCTTCTGGACCACAACCTCCACTTCCACATTTTCATTCTGTTCCTGCATCTTCCTGAGTTTCTCATCTTCTTCCGGATGTCTGCCTTCTTTGAATCCGCTCTCGGCCAGTTCTTCTATCATGGTCTTCTGGTCATTGTTTTCCACCCATACGGTGATTTTGGCCGGTGAATCAATGACAGAATCGAAAATACGGTCCTGGGGTTTTAAAATGGTGCTGTACAATCCCGCGGCCACACCTACTGCTGCCGCCAGTGTGGCAGAGACGCCGATGATAGTATAGCGCTTCTGACGTTTCTTCCTCAGCTTGTCTTTGGGGTATTCGGCTATCCGCTTGTTCAGCAGCGCATCCTGGAACTGCTGGATACTCTGGAATCTCAGCTCCGGCCGCACAGCCAGAGCCTCCATCACAGCCCGGTCCACATTGGGACTGATCTTCACCCCGGCCTCCAGGGGGGATTTCAACTTATCTTTGAACTCACGCTCTGTGGATTCAATAGGCGCGGCGCCTGTGAGCATCTGATACAGGACAGCGCCTGCCGCGTACACATCTGTGTAAAATCCCTGTCTGCTGGTGTTCCGATACTGTTCCAGCGGAGAATATCCCACCTTAATCACCGGATCCGCCATGCCGGTTTTTGTGTCATTGAGCTGGGCGGCGCCGAAATCCAGAATTTTGATGGATTCTTCATTGACAATGTAAATGTTATCCGGGCTCACGTCACAGTGGATAATCCCTTTGCTGTGTATCTTTTTCACTGCCTCGATAATCATCATGATGGTTCCGATGGCCGCCTCTGGCTCCATGGGGCCCTGCTGCTCCAGATAATCTTTCAGCCGGGCGCCGTCTATATACTCCATGACAATATAGGCGGTTCCGTTTTCCTCAAAGTAATCGTATACATTTACAATATCTTTGGCCTTGCCGAACTGGCTCATACTCTGCGCTTCCATGCGGAACCGCTCCAGACGTTCTTTATACTGTTCCTTCTTATCCCCCGACAGCAGTCCCACTCTCCGCTCCCCGGGAGAACGGTTCACCAGTCCGGATATATAGAATTCCTTCACCGCCACAATAACGCCCAGTGTGGTATCAAAGCATTTATAGGTAATACCAAAGCCGCCCACTCCGGTGACTGTTCCCACAATGAAATGATTCCCCAGGATAGTTCCGGGAGTCAGGTAATGAGGCTGCTCCGGAGGCGTACCCTCCACATAGCCGCAGTAGGGACACACCTCATATTCTCCCTTCACATTAAAACAGTTCATGCATAATTCACTTGCCATATTTCCCGCTCCTCTTTATTCCAGACGAAATGTATTGGTGTCATCCCCGATTGCCAGGACTGTCCCGGGTTCCAGAGGCATATTCAGGTTCTGGGGAAGGCAGTCATGGGAACCGTTTGCGAAGCTCCCTGTGTTGGAATAGTCATAGATGATATATTTTTTCTCCGCCGCGTCCCATTTAATCTTACAATGTTCCCGGCTGACTTTTATCTGGTCTTCGAATATCAGATGGTTGGTATTCTTTCTTCCCAGCCGGATAAATTCTCCGTCAGTCATGGGAATCTCCGCCCCTGCATAGACGCCGGACAGGCCCACCATCACGCCCCGGGGATTTCCAGGTACATAAGGTTTTTTTGCCTTTGGGGGCTCCTGATGGGCTTTTTCCATCATAATGCTGTATTTTGCCTCTGCCTGCTGCTGTCTGATTTCCTGTACCTGAGGAATCTTTTTCTCCACTTTTTTTATCTTTTTCGGCGTACTGATGAGAGCCAGAATGCCAAAAGCCCCGCTGCATCCGGACACAGCTATGCATGCCTGGCAGGCAATCCCTCTTATATACGTCTGGGTAAGCTGGGCATCGGGCCAGAGTGTGTCCAGGAATCCGTACAAAACCAGGTAGAGAACCAGCACCATAAATATCAGTATGCTGCTGCCCCGCTGTCTGGGACTGCCCACGATTCCCCAGATGCCGGCAGCCAGCGACAAAATCACAGGCAGTAACATGCAGCACAGAACCAATGCCGTCTGCGTGCCGGTAACAGGGATTGTGTTCTCACCGGCACAGGGCAGAGACCTGCCCAGCAGGGCCTTTATGTAATGAAATTGGGACCAGCGAAGCGGGGCGTAGCCCTCCTGGGTGAGTCCCGTGAGGGGCAGAAAAAAACCGGCCAGATTCAGCAGGATCAAAAATCCGCTGAATCTTCGAAATCCCTTTGCGTAACGCTCCATAATCTTTCCTCTTTCCCTGCACACTAATCATTTTCGTTTTTCATCTTCTTCAGAAGGTCGCCCCAGTTGAAACGTTCTCCGCACAGGGGCATGAACAGAAGGTTCACATCCCCTACCGTGATCACGTCATAAGCTTCCAGCTTCACCGGCGTCAGCACCACCTCATCATTCCTGTATACCAGACTGCTGGATTCTCCCGGCTGTACCAGATACAGGTGTGCTTTCGGCTCGTATACCACGATGGCGTGGCGGTCTCTGGATACGCTTTTATCCTCTGTCAATGCCACATCCATCTGGCTGCCCCGGCCGATAAAGTTCTTGCCTGCTTTCAGACGGAAATCTGTGCCGATATGTTCTCCTCCCAGGGCAACCAGCCATCCCACACAGGGGGTGCTCACTTTATTCGCCACAGGTGCTCTGCTCTGGCCCGCCGCTTCGCTGCTGGGCGCGGAAGGAGTCCCAAAGAAATCATCATAAATGCCGATGGTATGGTCGTCGTCGCCATCATCTAAGCCCCCTGGCACAGTCTGTGTGAACACATTCAGCGGTACGGTAGGCGGATCCGCCGGTGCAGTGTAAAGGGCCTCCGTGGGCTCATCGGCAAATTTATCAGAGGGCGGCAGATCCAAAGGGTCATACTGAAGCCCATTGTTCTGAGGCTGCTGGGCAAAGCCCTGATCGTTCTTTGGCCTGTCCGGCTGGGACGCCGCTGAGGTCACATCCTCTGTAAAGGCCGCTGTCAGCCTGTCGTCCGCGGCGCTTCCCCCGGAACAGTGGGGACAGGACGCGTACTTCTCCTTGTCATAAAAGTGGCCGTTTTCACATCTGCATAAATTCATGATCATTCTCCTTTCTCTTTCCCTTTAGGAAGTCTCCCTGATGTCATTTTCCCGGTAACAGATCAGTACCACAGAGGTATTGTCCTGAGAATGGGTGTTCATACGGGTGGCCGCTGTAATCAATGCTTCTGCCTTTTTCTCCAGCTTTACTTCTTCGGCGGTAATAATCTTACGGATCTGCGCATCCGGCAGAGTCTTGGTGATCCCGTCGCTGCAGATCATAACCACATCCCCAAACCGCATTTCAAAGGGTGCCGTATTAATATCCATCAATGCCACATTGCCCATTCCCAGAAAACTGATCAATGCCTCCTTGTGCCGTGCCGCCATAAATTCTGTCTCTGTAATCTGTCCAGCATCCCTCATCTGTTCAAGGCGGAATCCATAATTATGGTCCTTGGTCACCTGCTGAATCTGTGTTCCCCGGATAATATAGATTCTGCTGTCCCCCACTGATGCCCAGTACAGCTGGTTATCTTCCGCGATACAGGCAGCCATGGTAGTTCCGGAGCCTTTCCCGTCTTCCTTGGGAAAGGCGGCAATGGTCCGGTCAATGGCATAGATTCCCTGTTGGAAAAAGCGGGGGATATTCAATTCCGGCTCCCTCTCTACCCTTTGAAACGCCTGGGCCATCATCTTGATAGCCGTGCTGCTGGCTCTGCCCCCATCGGCCATTCCCCCCATGCCATCGCACACCACCGCCATGACCCTGGTCTTCTTGTTGAATGCCAGCTTTTTGCATTTTGCCGATACATACAGGTCGTCCTGCTGATACTTCCTGTTTCCGGCCGCTCTAAGGGACACTGTCCTCAGCTCAGGAACTTTTCGCACGATTCTGTCTGAAGATGCCTGCATGGGTTCCATGGGCAGCCCTTCCGATCCGCGGGGATCTGCTTTTTTCTTTTTCTTCCTTCCAAAAAACATGTATCTTTACTCCACCTCCATATAGAATACATACCGATTTTTTGATGTCTGTATATAGAGCCACTCACCTTTTGACAGGCTTACTTTCTCTCCTTTTTCCAGAGTTCCCCTGCTTGTATAGGTGCGGTTTCTGGAATAATTCTGCACCAGAAACTCTCTGGAAGAGGAATCATAACTGATCTTGCAGTGCAGCCTGCTCACCTGTCTGTCCTCAATGACCATCCGGCTGTACACAGACACTCTGCCTATGGTGAATGTGCCGTTGTCGTCAAAACAGCTTCTTTTCCACTGTCCGTTTTGTCCCATTACCACCACAGGCTTTTCCAGAAGCCCCATTTCTTTCAGAAATTCTTTCACGCTTCTTGTGCGCTTCTGCCACTGAAACTCCAGGGCATGTTCCACGGCCCGGCTGATGTCAGGGGGGATATCCGGAACGCACTGTATCAGGGGAAGCAGCTTTGCCCCTGACACCCGGTCCGGCGCCTCGGGAGGCTTCTTTCCCGCAGTCAGGTAATAATATGTGGCGGCCAGTGCATAGACATCCGTCCAGGGACCCTGATTCCCGCTGCGGGAATACTGTTCGATAGGGGTAAACCCAGGTTTCAGCATCACTGACATGCTTTTCTCTGAATTCATAGCGTAGATTCTTGTGGCTCCGAAGTCAATGAGATGCACGGCCTCCTCCTGGTCCAGCATAATATTATCCGGTCCGATGTCCCTGTGGAGCAGCATCTTATCATGCACCTGCATCAGCGCCAGCCCCGCTTCCCGTATCATCCTGTTTGCCGTCTTCCACGGCATGGCCGTAAGCCCGCTGTCTCTCATGTATCCGCTTAAGGTGCTGCCCTCCAGCAGCTCCATCACCATGTAGGCGGTTTGGTTTTCCTGAAAGAAATCCAGCACATCCACCACACTGGGAACCGCAAGCAGCCTGCTGAGCACCCTGGCCTCATTGATAAATACTTCTTTTCCCCGCTGGTATACATCCTCCTGTGACCGGCTGTTTGGGATGATTAGATTTCCCTTGGATGCCCGCATGGCCCACTCGGCGGGGAAGTATTCCTTCACTGCCAGCCTTCTCTGTTCTTTCTGGTCATAGGCCGCATAAGTAATTCCAAATCCCCCGATTCCCAGAACACGCCCCAGTATATAGTTCTGATGCAGTGTGACTCCCGCGGGCAGCGCACGTTTGTCCCGCTGCTCCTGCTCACTGAACCCGCATACGGTACAGCTTCCCCATTTCATAGTCCCGGAAGAAAAACAATTGGGACACAGCTTCATCTCGTCTCCCCCTCCTGCTGTCTTTCACACTATTTTTCAATACTCAGCACCGGCTGATTCTTCGGCACGTGGAATACTATGGTCTCTCTTCCGGCTGTAATGATATCCCCGTCCAGAAGCATTCTGCGGTTTGCTATTTTCACACCATTGACAAAGGTTCCGTTGGTGGACTGCAGGTCTTCCAGATAACATCCCATCTTAGTCACTTCTATGACAAAATGCTGTTTCGACAGACGGTCGTCGTCAAAATAGATGTTGCAGATGTTGGAACGTCCCACGAACAGGCTTCCCTCCACATCCCACTCCACATCCTTGATGGCCCCCAGACGGTCCGTGATGGTCAGCCATATCTTTTTCGTGTCTGCTTTTACCAGATCATCTGGATTCACTTCTACAGTCTCTGTCTTTTTCTTCTGGATTGCCCGGATTATCAGGACACCCAGCACAATCACCAGTAACACCAGCCCTGCCCACCAGTAAGATCTGACCGCGTTTTTAATGGCTTCTTTTTTTGGATCTAATCCGTCTTTTACGCTGAATTCCTGAGACACATTCATTGCATTCCCGCTCTGGGATGTGTCCCGGATGTCACTGCATTTTAAAATATAGTCTCCTGTGAAAAAATCATCCTTTACCGTCAGGGTAACCACCGTTTCCCCGTCTCTTTCCTCCACGCTGGCAGAGTCAACGGTCCAGCTTTTTCCCTTGTCATTATCCGCTTTTGTCTGGATGATATAATGGGATTTGTCCCCTGCGTCTTTTTCATTTACCCCGTTTTCATCCTGGAGAGAAAATGTAATTGCATTTCTTCCGGTTTTCTCCACATCCCCGGCAATTTTAGGCGCCTTTTCGTCTTCCTCATAATCGGAATAATCAATAGTAACCGGATCCACGGAAGTTTTGTCCGCCTCAAGAATCAGCTGCTCGCGCCCTGCCGCCTGGTTGGTGGCAGCTCTTAGATTCACCACATAACTTTCCTTTTGAAGCAGCTGGGTAATCTCCGAGAAGGCAGACGCAACCCCCTGGGGGGATGGATTCACACTGCAGTCCGCATAGTAGCCCCGGCAGTTTTTCTCAGCCAGAATCTGATTCTTGGTATAGGACATTTTTTCATCTTCTTTTCCCGACTTGTTGGCCAGAAGAATTCCATATACGGGAACCGAGGCATCTCTCACCGTATTGGCTGTGGATACGTTGTCAATATCCTTCCCCCTTCGATACAAAATCCGGCAATCTAATAGCCGAAATAAACTGCAAATCAT
>CANSYV010000025.1 GCA_947651335.1 uncultured Lachnospiraceae bacterium | reverse complement strand
CTGGTGGTGAATTTGCGCCACTAAGTAGCGGTGAGAGCATTGATTTGTAATAAACGGCTTATGCTAAAATGAAATAGTGAGTTTTAGGCTCATGGGAACGGCGAGCGGTGATAGAGGTCAAGCTCCGACCGCTCAAGGTTCCGCCCGAAAGATCGTGAAATCACGCTCCAAGAGTCTAAAGGACGACAAAAGGAGACAAGAAAATTGGGTTCTGCTAAGGCTGAACCGAAGAAAGTGATTTCTTTTTAGAAAGTTTGCCTGGCTTGGCTTTTGTCCGTAGCGGGAACGTCAATACTAATAGTGGCGCAGTCAACAACGTCGGCAACAATCTTTACGGATGGTCTCGTACAGCTAAGTCTACTACCAACGCTTACAACTTAGGCGTTAATCCAGGTGAAGTCTATCCGTCAAACAACAACAATCGTTGGAACGGTTTCCCCCTCCGCTGCCTCTAGGTTGCCCAGTTCGGTGCCGATCTTTCCTTGTGAAGGCCCTCGTCGCATCTATTGCGTTTGAGGGCTTTATACTAAACGTGCCGGACTTTTTTGCGTACACCTTCAATGAGCTTCGTTACCGCTCTCTCCTTCACTTTACACGTTTATTTGTTTATAATAATATTATCTCAGCCCGCTTGATTTCTGTCAATAGTTTGAATAAAAAAAGTCAGCCTTCTTTTCCTGCCAGTAAAACATCGACTTTTTTCTGAAGCTCTTTTATATCTTCCGGGGCTGCATGTTCATCCATGATCACCCCTGTAATCTCTGACCAGTCAGCAAATTTGGCAATGGCTCGGATATGAAGTTTGGAATGGTCGGCCAGCACGTATGCTCTCTGGGCATTTTTTATCATTTCCTGCTTCACCTCAGCCTCGGGAAAGTTCTCCACACAGGGCCCGTCTGTGCCCAGGAAGCCGCTGCTTCCCACAAAGGCAATGTCCGCATTGATTCTGCTGATGCAGTAATGGGCAAATGGGCCTGTGGCAGCGCCGCTCACCGGCCGGACTTCCCCGCCGATGGAAATCACCCGGATATCATTGGCATTCATCAATTCTACAATGGGCGTGAAATTGGTGGCCACCATAATATCTTTCCGCATAATCAACTGGCTGGCCAGCTGGAAATTCGTGCTTCCGGCATCTATGAATATTACACTGTTCTCCGGTATCATTGCCGCTGCCAGGCGGGCGATACTCTGTTTTTCTTTCACATCACGCTTTGACTTCCTGGCATAGGCGCTGGCGCTGGACTCTCTCAGAATTTCTGCAGAACCGTTATTTTTCTTAATTAACCGCTTGGATTCCAGCTCCAGAAGGTCCTTGCGGATAGTTTCCGTACTCACCGAAAAAATTTTTGCCAGTTCTCCCACTCTCACATGTCCCTTTTGAACCAGAATATTGATAATTTCCTGATGTCTTTCAGCTGCATTCATTCTTTTCATTCCCTTTACTTTTCCGCAATATTGTTTTATAGAACTTAACTGGATTATAACAGAAAATGGCTTTGTTTTAAATAATTAAGGAGAGATTTTTCAAACAGCTATTGATCGTAAATGACCACTATTTTTTTTGCGGCTCCCCCCTTTTCTAAAAATTCAAAGGTTTCCGGTAATTTTGAAAATGGTATTTTATGAGATATGGATTCCGAAGGTTTCAGCTTTCCTTCCTGCACCCATTTTACAATCTGCGAAAAGGCCCTGGCCTGTTTTTCTTTCACCGGTACATGGAGGAAACGCAGGCTCCAGTTCTGCGGCCCGTGTTCCCACGACAGATTCATACTTTTTTCCGGGCAGATTCCATAAACACAAATCTGACCGTTTTCTTTCAGAAAATACATTGCCTCATTGATCATATCATTGATGCCTGCCGCATCCAGCACGTAGTCAACACCTTTGGGATAATGCTTTCGGATACATTCTGAGACAGACTCCAGACGGCTGTTTACAAACATTTGGGCTCCTGCCTGCAAAGCGGCTTCCCGTTTCTCCTCCTGTATATCCACTGCGATCATGTGGTGGATTCCTTTCAGACGCATCAGCTGAATAAAGCTCAGTCCAACTGGTCCAGCGCCATAGACTGCAATTGTGTCATTTTCACCAAACCCGAACTGGTCAATTGCCGCCAGCACTTCACTGAAAGTGATCATCATGACCCCATCTGCCGGGTCAATATCTTTTGGCAGAACCTGCTGTGTCAGGTATGCGTCCCAGAATAACGGGTGCCCTGGACCGATCCCCGCCTGGGCCATTGCCTCATAATCTCTTGCCACCGTGTACTCAGAATATCCGCTCCACGCAGAGTAATATCCGGCATACCGGCCGCTTTCATCGGTTTCAAGAAACGGAACCATGACGTGGTCCCCCATCTTAAACCGTTTCACATTCTTTCCCACCTGAACCACTTCGCCCACTGCCTCATGTCCCAGCAGGCAGGGGTATTGTGAGATTCCTTTAAACTCTCCGTGAAGGATTTTCCGGTCTGTTCCGCTGCAGATGCCGCTGGCCAGTGTTTTGGTTAACACGCAGTCATCGCCGATTTTTGGCATGGGAATCTCTACAATTTTCAATTGGTGATCTGTGGTAACTGCTAATGACTTCATAGCATTCCTTTCTCTGATTTTTTATTTAACATAACAGCATCTTTCATACAGTTCCCAGTAGCGCCGTCTCTTTTGTTCATAATATGACGCTGCCGGTTCTGCCTGGGGCCGGTATTGTATATCCGCAGAGAAACTCTTGATCTGCTCATACTCCCGTATCCATCCCAGCGCTTTTGCGGCAATGTAGAACACCCCTCTTGTACCTGCCTGTATGTCCTGTGAAGCATAGATGGGTTCTCCCAGAATGTCGCTTCGAATCTGAAGACCTTCTGATGAGCGGGCTCCGCCCCCTGCCGCCAGAATCTTCCCCACAGAAAGGCCGCAGGATCTCATATTGTCCAGATTCTTGCGCATGTCAAAGGCAATTCCCTCCAGCGCGGCCCTGACAAGCTCCCCTCTTTTGGTCTCCAGGGTAAGTCCGTGGACCACACCCCTGTCAGCCATGTCCATCTGGGGAGTTCCGGTGCCAGCAAGATGGGGCAGAAACAGCACGTCCGTGGTCTTTGGCATTTCCTTCATCATCTGTTCATAAACATTCACACCGCCCTCTTTTTCTTGCTGTACTTCTCGTGCATACAGCGCTTCTTTCAGTCTGCTCAGCACAATATTTCCCGAAAACAGCACCCCATAGGTTACATATTTATGTTCCACCACATGGGGCGTGCTAATCAGATGGGCTTTCTGCATCTTTTCAGACTGGGTAAATGCATCCAGAACCAAAGTGAAGCATTCCGCGGTTCCAAGACCATAGGCGGCGTCACCTCCATTGACAGCCCCCAGCCCCAGCGCCGTGCAGGGCTGGTCGTGCCCTCCGGTCAGGATTATCGGGGACTTTTTCCAGCCAAAATATTTTACCAGTTCTTCTTTTACCCTGCCCACTTCCTCTCCCGCTTTTACAACAGGGGGCAGTTTCTCTAATGCAACGCCTGCCGCTGTACACAGTTCTTCACTCCATTTTCCTTTTTGCACATCATATGCCATGCTCCGGGCAGCAAGCGTATCTTCGGCGCACCAGTCCCCGCCCAGCTTCTTTTCAATGAACCCTGTCATAAACAGAAATTTTTCTGTCTTGTCATAGATTTCTCTCTGATTGCGTTTGAGCTGCATGAGACGGCTGATGGTGTACATGGGATGGGAAATATGTCCTGTAATTTCCGCGATTTTTGAGCCGCCCACTGCCTGATGCAGCCTTTTCCAGTCTTCCTGCGCATTGGCATTGGTATACAGAATTGCAGGGCTTAACGCATTTCCCCCGCCATCTGTGCACACAACCGTCTCACCAAAGGAGGCCGTACAGATGGCTTCTATCTCCGGATACTTTTTTGTGCAGACACGGACCGCCTCCCGCAGACGCAGCCAGACGCCTTCTGCATCCAGGCTTCCGTGAGCGTGCAAATCCAGATATTCTCTGTACGCGCTGGCGCAGACGGTTCCTTTTTCATCATATACACTGGCTTTACAGCCTGTGGTGCCAATGTCGAGTCCTAAGATAAAGTGCATAAAAAAGCCTCCCTTAATTTCCTTTCCCCCGTTTCGAAATCAACTTTTCTGAGAAAATACAGATGGCATGTTCCACGTCTTTTTCAATGGCTTCCCGCCCCCAGTTGCTGATCTCATGAAAATAAATGGGGGTGGTCACATGTTTCAGCCGTTTTTCCACATAGTCGGCTCCGGCTTTCGCCATATAGGTGTAATAGTTGATCTTGCGCACTCCATTTTCGATGGATTTTCTAAAATCTTCCGGACTCACCCCGGAACCTCCATGCATGACTACTGGAACCTCTGCCATTCTATGTACATCCGCTACTATGTCCATACGCAGGTCCGGTTCTGAGACATAGAAGCCATGGGTGGTTCCGAAAGAGCAGGCCAGCGCGTCTATCCCTGTGAGATGGGCGAACTCCTTTGCCTGCAGGGGATCGGTATAGGTTTTATTCAGCTGATCATTATCTTTTGCATCTTTGTAAATGGTATTGCGCCTGCCCATGCTCCCCAGTTCCCCTTCAATAGACGCGCCAAATGCATGGGCAAGTTCCGCGTACTTTTGTGTCTCCTCCACATTCTTCTCAAAGGGCAGTGAGGAGCCGTCAAACATAATTGCGGTAAAGCCAAGCCGCAGCGCTTTCAAAATATAATCCCGGCTCTCTCCATGGTCTAACTGTACGCAGACAGGAACTTTGGCACGTTTTGCGAATTCTATCATAATGGGCCCGATATCCACAATGGGAATCACTTTTTCATGTATTTCTGCGTGCTGGATGACCACAGGCGTCTTTAAATTCTCGGCCGCCTGAATCACTGCCATGATGCTTTCCAAATTGGGTGTATTAAACGCCCCCACAGCATAGGCGCCTTTTTCTGCCTGGTCCATGATTTCTTTCAGATTTACCAACATAGTCAACATCTGCCTTTCTTTTACGGAATCAACATCACTTTATACGCATCCGGGTCTTTCTCTGCTGTTTCAAAAGCCTCTCTCCAGTCTTCCAGGCGGTAAGTATGTGATATCAGCCCTTCTGTGTGAATGGTTTGATTCATGATTCCTCTGATCACAGGGCCATAACAGTATGGACCTAAATGGGAGCCATTAATTGTGATTTCCCCGCCGTCGCCGATCTCATTCCAATCCACGGTAATTTCATCGGGAAACACCCCAAACTGTACATAGGTTCCCTGGAAACGGATTGCGCTCATGCCCTGTTTCACACTTTTTTCACTGCCGGAAGCCTCAATATACACGTCACAGCCATAGCCGTCTGTCAGTTCCCTGATTTTGGATGCTGCATCTTCTTCCAGGGGATTCATGACCAGGTCCGCGCCAAACTCCAGGGCTTTGTCCAGCCGCTGACGGCGAAGGTCCAGTCCGATTAACAGTTTGGGCTGCAGGTTTCTTGCCATGCTGACCATCCCCAGACCGATGGCGCCCAGGCCGCTGATTACCACCACATCATTATGTCCTATGTTTCCTCTCTCCACAGCATGCATGGCACATGCCAGGGGCTCAATGAGGACCGCCTGCTCCACAGTCATCCCTGCTGGCAGAACATGGTGTATCCCGTCTTTGTGAAATTTCATATATTCTGCCATGCCCCCTGCTGTCTCCTGGCGGAATCCGTAAATATAATGCCTTTGGCACATATGATAGTCCCCCTCCCGGCAGAACCGGCATTGTCCGCAGGGAACAATCTGCTCCGAAACCATCCGGTCTCCTACATGAACTCCTTTCACATTCTCTCCATACTCAACCACTTTTCCCACAAATTCATGACCCCCTGTCACAGGCGCTTCGATATTGCATGTCTCCGGTGAAGTGCCCCACACCCGGATGCCTCCGTGGAGGGTCTTAATATCTCCGGCACAGATACCGCATCCTTCTACTTGAATCAGTATCTCATCCGGCCCTATTTGGGGGATAGGAATCTCTTCTACTCTAAAATCATAAGGCGCATGCATTCTCAGCGCTTTCATGGTTCCTTTCATATCTATCATCCTCCTGTGCTTTAATTTTGTCTGATCCTGCTGGTTCCCTGCTGAAGGAGTACCGCAAGAATGATAATAATGCCTTTGATGATATCCTGCGGGTACGAGGGCACAGACAGCAGATTCATAATGTTTCCAATCATCGCCAGCACCAGCACGCCCACTACTGTTTTCACAGAGGAGCCCTGGCCTCCGCTGAGGCTGGCCCCTCCGATTACACAGGCGGCAATACAATCCAGTTCCATCCCCTGCCCTGCCGCGCCTGAGCCAATCCCTGTTCTTGATGTGGCAATCACGCCGCCTAACGCAGAACAGAGGCCGGAAATGGCATATACGGAAATTACATGCTGTGTCACATTAATGCCTGCCAGATGAACGGCTTCTTCATTGCTGCCGATCATAATGACTTTTCGCCCATAGGCGGTTTTATTCAGAAAAAAACTGCTGAGAGCCACTACCAGTATAGCGATTACTGTCAGCCAGGTGAGAAATGGCAGCAGCTTTGCGGTACCCAGCTGGCTGATGGTGCCTGCCGGTGTATTGATAGGTGTGCCGTGGGAAATCATATAAGCCGCCCCTCTGCATATGGTCATCATGGCAAGGCTGGCCACGAAAGCCGCGATTTTCGTCCTGGCCACCAGAAATCCGGTAAAAAGCCCGCCTAAGGTTCCCAGAAGCAGAGTCACCGCCACAGATAAAACAATGGGCAGTTTCCACTCTACCATAGCATAAGCAGTAAATACACTGCCAAAAGCCATAATAGAGCCTACAGACAGGTCAATGCCCCCTGTCAGAATCACAAACAGCATACCGATAGAGACAATCACGGTTCCCGCATACTGCTGGCATATATTTACAAGATTGGCCATTGTCAGAAAATATTCCGATGCCGCGCTGCATATGATAAACAATAACAAAAGAATAAAATACGTATTGTTTGCCAATATAAAATCCAGAAGTTTTTGATAATTCTTTTTTTCTTTTTCCATGCTGCTAGGCTCCTCCCATTGCCAGTCTGATCAAATTATTCTCCGAAAATTCATCTTTCATGATTTTTCCTGTGACTTTTCCCTGGCGCATTACAATCACCTGGTCGCTCATGCCCATCAGTTCCGGCATCTCAGAAGAAATCATAATAATACCGATACCCTGGGCCGCCAGCTGATTGATACAATTGTAAATCTCTGTCTTTGCCCCCACGTCTACACCTCTGGTGGGTTCGTCAAAAATAATACATTTACTCCCAGCCGCCAGCCATTTTGCCAAAGCGACTTTCTGCTGGTTCCCTCCGCTGAGCTGAGAAACCCTGTCATATACCGAAGCATATTTTGTATGGATGCTCTCCAGAATTTCTTTTGTGAAATCTTCTTCTTTTCTTTTACTGAATACCCGGGCCCTGTTCTGTACATCCCTCATGGAAGTTATGGTGGTATTCATCTCAATGTTCTGTTCCAATACCAGTCCCTGTTTTTTCCGGTCTTCGGGCACCATGCCCAGCCCCCGTCTTACTGCCTGGCGGGGACTTTTAAACCTCACTTCTTCCCCAAACCATATGATCTTCCCTGATTCCACCGGTTCCGCCCCGAATACAGCCCGCATTGTCTCTGTTCTTCCCGCGCCTACCAGGCCATAGAAGCCAAGCACTTCCCCGGCTCTCACCTCAAAGCTCACATCCTGGACCCGGCTGCCTGCCCGCAGGTGCTGCACCTGAAGAATTTTCTCACCCACCACAGCATTTTCCCTTTTGGGGAAGATGTCTTTTAAATCCCGGCCCACCATGAGATTGATTAACTGCGCTTTTTGGATTTCATCGGTCCGCACCTGACGGACAAAACATCCATCTTTCATTACCGTAATCTCATCACACAACCGGAAAATTTCTTCCAGACGATGGGATATATAGATAATGCTCACCCCATCTTTTTTTAACTTGACCAGCAGTTCAAATAACTTCTCAATTTCACGGAAAGTCAGAACTGCTGTGGGCTCGTCCAGAATCAGCACCTTCACATCCTGGGACAAAGACTTGCAGATTTCCACCACCTGCTGGTAAGCAACACTTAAAGTTCCCACTTTTGCCGCTGGGTCAATGTCCCCAAAGCCCAGGCTGTCCAGTAATTCCTGTGCTGATTTGTTCAGCGCTTTCCAATTGATTAATTTTCTCCCTGACGTCAGGTTCTCGATAAAAATATTTTCCGCGACGGTGAGATCCGGCGCAAGCATAAACTCCTGATAAATGGTTGCAATCCCAAGTTTATGCGCATCCCTGGGATTTTGTATTTCTGTCTTCTTTCCATCTATCCAGATCTCTCCTGCATCTTTACGGATTGCTCCCGCCAATATTTTCATCAGCGTTGACTTTCCTGCGCCGTTTTCCCCAATCAATGCGTGGATTTCACCTGGGCGCGCCTGCAGGCTGGCCGCTTTAAGCGCGTGCACCCCAGCAAAGCGTTTCTGTATATCTGTCATTTTGATACGATATGATTGTTCCATATTTCCTCCATCTGAGTGACAAAGAATTTGAAAGCGTGTTTGGCAGTTCAAACACGCTTTTAACTATTTTAAAATGCGGAATCCGGGTCGTAGTATTCATCTACATTGTCAATATTGATGCACGCAGGATTCGTCAGAGTGATTCTGTCATAGCTTTCTGGATCGGCTCCTTCTTCAAGAATTTCGCGGGCAATTGCCACAGCCGCTTCTGCAGTAGCCCCAGGCTGATTGTTTCCGGTGCACGCATAGTTTGTTCCCTCTTTTATAAGTTCCAGTGCTTCTTTCTGTCCATCTGCGTCTGCCGCCAGGACTACCTGTTCAGACAGCCCCGCGTTTTCAATGGCAGTCATGGCCCCCAGTATCATGGCGTCATTTTCGCCGAACATGAGATTCATATCCGGATTGGCAACCACCAGGTCTTCCGCCGCATCCAGCCCGCCGTTTGACGTATAAGCTCCCCAGCCAATGCCTCCTACTTTGAACTTGGCATCGTCATTTACCGCAGAGCCTTTTTCGATGACTTCTTTTTCCATGGCCGTGCCCAGTTCTACCGCCTCATCCTCTGATAGGGATAACCGTTCCATCAACACCCCTGCAATGAATCCCATACGCCGTTCCCTGGCCGCTTCCAGATCCTTTTGTCCACCCATGCAGACAGAGTTAATCCATTCATCTTTTTCAAAGCGGTTGGCCGCCGTCCAGCTTCCGCACAACAGCCCATTTTTCACATTGCTGGGATATACGATTGACACCACATTGGCACTCTCCCCACATGAGTTATCTACACAGATCACTGGTATTCCAGCACTGGCGGCTCTGTTGATGGCTTCCACACACCCTTCTGTTTCATAGGGGTCAATGATGATCAAATCATACCCCTGGCTGATAAAGGAATCCATATTCTCCGATTCCTTCATGGTATCAGAATCCGCATTTAATACGGCTGCCTCCCATCCACATTCCTCAATTCTGGAAGTAAATTCATCCGCCAGCGTTACAAAGAATCCACTGTCCAATGTTTTCATCTGAATCCCGATTTTAAATTTTCCGCCCCCGGAATCGGACTTATCTGCTGTCTGGGAATTGCCGTCCTTGGAATTTCCCGTTTCTGACGACTCCTGCTCCTTCGTTTCTGAACTTTTGTCCTGTGTTGGTGCGCCGCCGCACCCGGTGATAGAAAACGCAATCATCCCCGCACATAAAACTGCCATTACCTTTTTTAAGTTTTTCATCAAATTTTCCTCCTGTATTCTTGATATTAAAACTGCGCTTTACCAATCAAGCTCTCCGCTTGGAAGGTATCTCCCCCATTTATGAACCGCCTGCTGCATAGCTGCAAAATTTTCAGGCCTCGCAGAAGAATGTATACTGTTGCTGCTGGCACAAATATAACGTCCGCCGGGAGCATGGGTTCTCAAGACTTCTTTTACATAGTCTTCCACCTGACTGGGGGTATAATTCGTCAGCGGCGCATCACAGTCAATCCCCCCTATCACTGTCAGACCGGGGTATTTTTCCTTAATCTCCACCTGATTGATTCCTGAATTTTCATCCAGCGGGTGCATAGCCCTGATTCCCATGTCAACCATATTGGGAATAATCGCATTAATATTCCCACAGCAATGTTTCATCATAACAGCTCCCCGGCCTGTAACATAATCGCTGATCTTTTTTAATCCGGGAAAAAAGAATTCTTCAAAATGTTCTTTTGACACCAGAAGATTCGTCTTTGACCCGTAATCATCTCCTGTCAGAATGGCATCCGCCCCTAGATCCAGGGCAATTTCAGCCAATTTCAGGTTATGGTCTATGGAAATATCCACCAGACGGTGAATCAACTCCGGTTCTTCGATCAGATTGAT